>NZ_JAGPYL010000001.1:0-243438 GCF_018070095.1 Micromonospora sp. U56 | reverse complement strand
TACTGCCGGCCGTCATACTCGTCCACAGGGGCCTCCTTCGTCGTGGTACGTCGTGACAACCCCAGGGAAACCCCTGACCAGGGTGACTGTCACGAGGAGCGGAGGCCCCGCTCCTTCATCGCATCAATAGGACTGCGACGCGTCCTGCAACGGCGAGTGCTCACCCACCAGCGGCTACCGGAACCGAGTCTGCCGCAACCGACCCGGTAGCTCTCATTAGCAACGTCGGCGTGCCGGGTTCGAGCAGGGTGAGCCAGGTGACCTCGGGTCTCGGCGGCCAGGACGTGGAGCTGCCCGGCAACCCGCTACACGGTCTGCTGAACCCGCAGTGCGCCCTCGTCCAGGTCGACATCCGACCAGTGAAGACCGACCAGCTCGCCGCGGACGCGGTAAAGGCCGCCGGCTCTGCCGGCGGCCTTTACCCTCAGCTCCCCGAGTGGTGCGGTATTGATGCTCAGCCGAGCAGGGACAGGATCCGGTTGAGCAGGGCGACGACGCCGTTCAGCGCGCCACCGCCAGGATTGTCGAGCAGGCCGGCGACCGCGCAGAGCAGGTTGCCGAGCAGGTTGCCCGGACCCTGCTGGGCGGTGATGTCCAGCACGACCTCGTCCAGGTGGACCTGAAGGCCGAGCAGGTCAAGATCCAGCGGCCCGAGGTTCAGGTGCAGGATGTCGCAGGTACCGCTGGCCTGCAGGGGCGTGGTGACCTGCTGCGTCACGGTGCCGAGGGTGCTCCCCACCGAGTTGGTCAGGGTGCCGGTAAGCGTGCCGACGGCGGCGAGCTGGCCGTTCTGGTTGACGAAACGAGTGGGCGTGAACGTACCGGCGAAGGTGCCGGTACCGCCGAGGGAGTCAGTGAAGCTACCCGTGACCGGGGTGGCCAACGTGGACGCCGCGGGTGCGACGGCTGGAGCTTGCTGCGTCACCGGGGCGGCCTGAGCCACTCCGGTCCCGCCGAGGACGAGACCCGCTCCCGCCGCGAGCGCAGCGACAGTGGTGCCGAGGCGTGCTAAGCGCATGAGCTGTTTCCTTCCTGTCGGTTGCCTTGCGTCTGTTTCGTACCCGCAGCTAGCAGGGCAAACCTTTTGAAGAAAGTTCACATTGGAGTGGACGCGAGTCGCGGTCGGCGTCGCTCAGGCCATGTCATCGGTTTCCCGCCGGGTGCAGCGTCCCGATGCGTACCGGTGCCCGCTCGTCACGGGGCGGGCACCGGAGGCACGGCGAATTCAGAGCGTCCTGCGGAGGCCGGCGAGCTGCAGAGCGGTGAAGCCGGCGACCACCACCGCCTGTGCGATCACGAGTGCGGTGCCGAGGCCGGTCAGCGGGAACCACCCGGCGATGAGCAGCTCCACGCTCGCGACCACCCATGCGGTGTTGACGGCGATCACGACAGCCACGGCAGGCCTGCTCACCCTCGGCTTCGACGCGAGGAAGAGCAGCGCGGCCGCGAAAGCGACCAGAAACGCGCCGACCGGGTAGAGGAACGCGGCGGGAAGGCCGAACATCTCGCCGAAGATCGCCGCGGCGGCGAGGTAGACGATCCCGTTGGCACCCGAGCCGATCGCGTCCTGCTTGAGGGCGAAGCGGAGCAGCTTGGCGTCGTCGGTGGTCTGGACGGTGCTGGCGGCGGTAACCATCTCGGGGTCCCTTCGTGGTGCTGACATGCGTGTGATCACGAAGCTACGGAGGTCGGCGCGATCGGCGAATCAGTCGTCGTGACGGTAGGTTGCCAGGCGTGCTGCACGGGCGGGCCAGGGAACAAGCCGAGATCGAACGGCTGTTGGAAGGCGCCCGGAACGGTCACAGCGGCACGTTGGTGATGCGCGGTCCGGCGGGGATCGGCAAGTCGGCGCTCCTCGAGTACGCCGCCGGGCGGGCAGCCGGCATGCGGGTGTTGCGCGGTGTCGGTGTCGAGTCCGAGGCGGCACTGCCGTTCGCCGCACTCCACCTGCTCCTGCGCACCGGGCTCGACCGGATCCACGCGCTGCCCGACCCGCAGGCCGCCGCGCTCCGCGGTGCACTTGGGTTGGGCGACGCCCCGCCGGAAAGCCGGTTCCTGGTCGGACTGGCCACGCTGAGCCTGCTGTCCGAGCTGGCCGGGGACGGCGCGCTGCTCTGTCTCATCGACGACGCGCAGTGGTTCGACCAGGCGTCCACCGACGCCCTCGTCTTCGCCGCGCGTCGGCTGGAGGCGGACGGCATCGCCATGATCTTTGCCGCTCGCCCGGATTTCCCTGCCCCGGGGCTCGACGAGCTGCGGCTGGGCGGCCTGGACGGCACCGCGGCCGCCGCCCTGCTCCCGGCCGACCTTCCTCCCCAGGTGCGGGAGCGCCTCATCCAGGAGTCGGACGGCAACCCGCTGGCGCTCATCGAGTTGCCCGCCGCGCTCAGCCCCGAACAGCGGGCGGGACGATTGTCGCCGGTGGGTGCGATGCCGGTGGCCGATCGCGTCCAGGCGGCGTTCCACGCGCAGATGGCGGAGCTTCCCGAGCACGCGCGCACCGCGCTGCTGATCGCGGCGGCGGACGGCTCCGGTGAGCTTGCGACGCTGGTCGCGGCCGGTGCGTCCCTCCACGGTCTCGAAGCGGCCGAGCGGAGCCGGCTGATCGAGATCAGCGGGTCGGTCGTCGGTTTCCGTCACCCCCTGATCAGGGCTGCCGCCTATCACGGCGCTTCCGTCAGTCGACGCCTCGCCGTACATCGCGCCCTTGCCGACGCGCTGACCAGTTCGACCGCGCCGGATGCCGCTGACCGGCGGACCTGGCACCTGGCCGCCGCCGCGCTCGGTCCCGACGAGGACGTCGCGGAACAGTTGGAGGAGGCGGCGGGCCGCGCCCGTACCCGTGGCGGGCACGCCGCGATGGCGGCCGCCTACGAACGAGCCGCCGAGCTCACCGCCGACCCGGTACGCCGATCCGCGCGGCTGGCCGCCGCAGCGCTGGCCGCGAGCGACGCCGGCCTGATGCGCCGTGCCGCCGCACTCGCCGACAGCGCCACCCCGGACGTGGACGACCCCACGATGATCCTGGCGCTGACCCAGGTACGCACCCATCGCGAATTCGAGTTGGGCACCCCGCTGGCGGCGGGCCGCATCCTCATGGACACCGTCCCGCGCGTAGCGGCCCACGCCACCGAGCAGGCGCACTGGCTGCTGGTGGAGGCCGTCCGCTGCGCCTGGTTCGCGGGCGACCCGCGGCTGGCGGAGCAGGCAGCCGCGAAGCTCCATGCGCTTCCCGGTTCGCCGCTGGCCAGCCAGGCGAGCGGGCTGAGCCGGCTGCTGCGCGGCGACATCTCCGGCGGAATCAAGCTCATCAGCGAGGTGCTCGACCTACCTGCGCTCGCCGGGCTGGGCGTGCCCGGGCTGACCTTCACCGCCGGTGTCTGCCTTCCCGCGGGCCGTGCCGCCCTCTGCGCAGAGATCGCCGGACGGGTGGTGGCGGAATGCCAGCAGAGCGGCATGATCGGCTGGCTGGCGTTCGCGCTGCAGGACCATGGTTTCGCACAGGGATTGCTCTGCTCGTACGGCGAGGCGCTGGCGACGCTCGACGCGGGGCTGCGGCTGGCGACGGAGCTGGGTCACGAGCACCGGGTCACCCACCTCACCAGCTGCATCGCCTGGGTGCTCGCGCATCAGGCGGACGTGCCGGGGTGTCGCGAGAAGGCCGAGGAAGGTGTCCGGCGAGCCGACGACCACGGGCTGGTCCTCGCCGCGAGCATCGGCCGCTGGGCGCTCGGCCGGCTCGAACTCGGACTGGGACACCCGGAGGCCGCCCTGCGGCAGTTGGCGGCCATCCCGCCGACGGGAATCGGAGTCCTCTGCGCCGCCGACCAGATCGAGGCAGCCGTCCGCAGTGACCAGCCGGAACGGGCCAAGGAGCCGCTGGAGCGCTACCTGACCTGGGCGCGGCTCGTCGGTCAGCCGGCATCGGACGCGATCGCCCTACGCTGCCGGGCCCTCGTCGAGCAGGATGAAGCGCACTTCGTGGCGGCCGTTCGGGTCCACGAGAGCGGCGATCAACCATACGAACAGGCGAGGACGCGGCTCGCCTACGGCGAGTGGCTGCGACGGGCCCGAAGGCGGGCGGACGCCCGGGCACAGCTACGTGGCGCACTGGAGATCTTCGATCGGCTCGGTGCGGAGCTGTGGGCCGGGCGGGCCCGTGCCGAGCTGCGTGCGACCGGGGACGTGCCGGCCGCGCCACGCAGGGCCGGCGACCCGCTCAGTGTCCTCACTCCTCAGGAACGGGAAGTCGTACGGCTGGCGGCCGGTGACGCCTCCAACCGCGACATCGGCGCCCAGCTCTTCCTCAGCCCGCGGACGGTCGGCTACCACCTCTACAAGGCGTTCCCCAAGCTGGGCATCACCTCCCGGTCCCAGCTGGCCGCCATCGTCCGGTCCTCGTCGATCGACTGCTGACGTCCGCGCCGCCGGTGGCGGGCGGCCGCGCGTGGGAACCGCCTCACTCGCCGCCGTTCGACTCCTCGTGGAAGTAGACGGTGAGCGAGTACCAGTCACCGTGTTCGTTGATCTCGTTCTCGAAGGTCACGTCCTGGATCCACACCGGCCCGAGCTCCTCGATGGTGTCCGCGACCCGCCGGAGCAGCGCCGGTACGTCGTCCTGGCCGGGCCCGACGGGGTTCGCCGTGGCGAAGTACCGGACGGTGGGGAATTCGGAAACCTCGTTCACAATAAGATTGTTGCATCGATAGATACCGTTGCGTTGTCCCTCGGTGCCGGCGGCAGGCGACGGCGATAGCCTGGCGCTCACGGCGGGGACGACGGGTGGGGGCCGATGAGTCGTGCGGTGGAGGAGTCGAACCGGGCCATGCTGCGCGCCCGGGACGCCATGGACCGGGCGTACGCCGAGCCGCTGGACATCCCGGCGCTGGCCCGGATAGCGCTCGTCTCCGAGGCGCACTTCATCCGGACCTTCCGCGCCACCTTCGGCGAGACCCCGCACCGCTACCTGCAACGGCGGCGGGTGGAGCGCGCGATGTCGATGCTGATCGAGAGCGAGCGGGACGTCACCGACATCTGCTTCGCGGTCGGCTTCAGCAGCCTCGGGACGTTCAGCCGGACGTTCCGGCAGATCGTCGGCGAGTCGCCGAGCGACTTCCGCAGGCGCCGGTCGGCCGCCGCCGCGACCGTGCCGAGCTGCTTCACCAAGGCCTGGACCAGACCCAGCAGTTTTGGATAAGCGGCAGGTCAGGCCCACCCTCTAGCGTGATGGGCATGACGATGAACGCGATCAGCCGCTCCCAGATCTACGTCCTCGACCAGGACGAGGCCCTCGACTTCTACGTCGGCAAGCTCGGCATGGAGGTCAACACCGACCAGGACCTCGGCTTCATGCGCTGGCTCACGGTCAACCTGCCCGGCGACCCGGAGCGCGAGATCCTGCTGGAGAAGCCAGGGCCGCCCGCCCTGGACCCGGCCACCGCCGAGCAGGTTCGGGAGCTGCTCACCAAGGGGGCGCTGGGTGGCTACCTCTTCATGACCACCGACGACGCCCGCAAGACGCACGAGGACCTGGTCGCCAAGGGTGTCGAGATCACCGACGAGCCGGAGGAGCGCCCGTACGGGATCGACTTCGGCATCCGGGACCCGTTCGGCAACAAGATCCGTATCGGCCAGATGTTCCCCCGGGCCTGAGGGGAGCCGGGCTGTGACCGACGCGATCACCCTGCCCGCCGCCGGACCGGCCGCCCTCGGCCGGGACCGGGCCCTGCTGGTCGGCGGCATCCTCGCCGGCCCGGTCTTCGCCGTGTCCGCGCTGGCCCAGGGCGTCACCCGGGACGGCTTCGACTTCCGGCGGCACCCGGTCAGCATGTTGAGCACGGGCGACCTGGGTTGGCTCCAGATCGCCACCTTCCTGGCCACTGGTGCGCTCTGCGTCGGCGCCGCCGCCGCGGTGCGCCGCCGGCCGGTGACCGGCTCGACCTGGCTGCCCCGGCTGCTCGCCCTCTGGGGGTTCGGCCTGATGGCGGCCGGGGTCTTCAGCGCCGACCCGGCCGACGGCTTCCCGGCCGGCACGCCGCGCGGGCCCGGGCAGATCAGCTGGCACGGCGGGCTGCACTTCCTCGCGGCGGCGGTCGCCTTCGGGTCGCTGATCGTGGCGACCGTCGTCGCCGGCCGCCGGGCCGCCCGCGACGGCGACCGGGGGTGGGCCGTCACCAGCATCGCGACCGGGGTGTTCTTCGCGCTCGCCTGGGGCGCGCTGATGGTCCGGCCCGGCCCGGTGGCCATGGTCGCCTTCGATCTGGCGGTGACCGCCGGCTGGGCCTGGGTGACCGCGATGTTCGCGGCGGCGCTGCGACGGTCGCCTCGCTGAGCGTGATCGGGGCGGCGACGGCCGGGAGGCGCGGGTTAGCATCGCGCCTCCCGGCCCCACGAGGAGACGACGATGGCCACCCGGCTGCTCTACCTGGCCCGGCACGGCGAGCAGGACCGCCCGGAGATCGAGTCGCCGGAGGTGGGGCTCTCCGAGCGGGGCCGCCGGCAGGCCGCGCTGCTCGGTCAGCGACTGCGGGCCGTACCGTTGCGCGCCGTCCACCACGGCCCGCTGCGCCGGGCCGTCGAGACCGCCGAGCTGGTCGCCGGGTCACTGCCGACGGTCCCGGTGTACGCGACGGAGCTGGCCGGCGATCACCTGCCGCACGACACCGACCCGGCCGGGCTGCCGGTGACGTACGCGAGTTTCCTGGCCGGCTTCTCGGCGCGCGAGCGGGCCGACGGGCCGCGACTGGCGGCAGAGGCCGTCGCCCGGTTCGCCACCGCCCCGCTCGACGGTGACGTCCGCGAGCTGGTGATCACGCACAACTTCCTGATCGCCTGGCTGGTCCGGCACGCCCTGGGCGCCCCGGAGCGGCGCTGGCTGGGCCTCAACCACCACAATGCCGGGCTGACCGTGATCCGCTACAGCTCGACCGGGCCGCCCAGCCTGATCGCCTTCAACGACGTGTCCCACCTGCCACCCGAGCTGCGCGGCACCGGACTGCCCAGCGATTATCGGGTGTGACCGGGCGCGGTGCCGGCTACGGTCGCCGGATGACGACGCCGCCGCCCGACCTGCCGAAGACCGAGTTCGCCTTCCCGGGGCCGCTGCGGGACCAGCTCGTCGCAGCCGTCCTCTCCGGCGCGAAGACCTCCACCACCGGTCTGTTCCAGGACCACGAGCGCGACGGCGAGCCGCTGCCGGTGGTCGGTGCCCGCTCGGTGGTGGTCGACTCCGCCGACCGTCCGGTCGCGATCATCGAGCTGACCGAGGTACGCCTCGTCCGGCTCGGCGACGTCGACCTGGACCACGCCCGGGACGAGGGCGAGGGGTACGACTCCGTCGCCGCCTGGCGCGCCGGGCACGAGACGTACTGGCACGGCCCCGACTACCGGGGTTGGCTCGGCGACCCCGACTTCACCGTCACCGACGACACCCTCGCGGTCGCCGTACGCTTCCGCCTCCTCCAGCGCCTCTGACGGCCGAACCGTCCCCGGAAGGAGTGGCCGTCCCACCGGAACAGCCACTCCTTCCGGGCGTCCGCGCCCGCCGAGGGGGGTCAGCGGGAGGCGACGGTCCTGACGACGGCTTCGGCCATGGCCCGGGCGGACTGTGGGTTCTGGCCGGTGACCAGGCGGCCGTCGACGACGACGTGTTCGGTGAAGTTCGGCGCCGGCACGTGGACGGCGCCGGCCTCGGTGAGCTTGTCGGCCAGCAGGAAGGGGACCTCGTCGCTGAGGCCCACGGCGTTCTCCTCGTCGTTGGTGAAGCCGGCCACCCGCTTGCCCGCCACCAGGTGGGAGCCGTCGGAGAGCTTCAGGTTCACCAGCGCGGACGGGCCGTGGCAGACCGCCGAGACGACCCCGCCCCGCTCGTAGACGGTCGCGGCGATGCGCGCCAGGTCCGGGTCGTTCGGGAAGTCCCACATGGTGCCGTGACCGCCGGCGAAGACGATCACGTCGTACCGGGTCGGGTCGACGTCCGCGGCCTTCGGGGTGTGCTCCACGCCGGCGGTGGCCAGGAAGTCGTTCTGGGTCCGGTCGTTCTCGTCCCGGCCGTCCAGCGGCGGCTGGCCGCCGGCCACCGAGACCAGGTCGACGTCCCAGCCGGCGGCCCGGAACACCTCCCACGGCTCCGCGGCCTCGCCGACGTAGAAGCCGGTCTCGCGGCCCGTGGTGCCGAGCTGGCGGTGGCTGGTCAGAGCGATGAGTACACGTGTCATGTCGACCATGCTGGCGCGCGAATCCATAGCTGACCAATAGGCGAACCACACAGCGGCGATAGGTTTGCTGATGTGAAGGTGTCGCTCGACCTGCTCCGCAGCTTCCTGACCGTGCACCGGTCCGGTTCCATCACCGCCGCCGCGGAGCTGCTCGGGCTGGCCCAGCCGACGGTCACCGCCCAGATCCGCGCGCTGGAGGAGGCGGTGGGCCGGCCGCTCTTCGACCGGGTGCCGAGGGGCGTGCTGCCCACCCCGGCCGGCGACGAGCTGGCCCGCCGGGTGGCCGATCCGCTGGACCGCCTCGACGCCGTGCTCGCCGACGACACGGCCACGCCGTACCCGCGGACGGTCTTCCTCGGCGGGCCGGCCGAGTTCCTCGCGGAGTTGGCGCTGCCGGCGGTGGCCGGTCTGGTCGCCGAGGGGCTGGAGCTGCGGGTCTCCGCGGGGCTGCCCGAGCAGCTCCTGGACGAGGTCGCCGCCGGCCGGCTGGACCTGGTGGTGAGCAGCGTGCGCCCCCGGCGGCGGGGGCTGGCCGTCGAGCCGCTCTACGACGAGGAGTTCGCGCTGGTCGCCGCGCCCGCCTGGGGCGAGCGGCTGCCGGACCCGCTGACCCCGCAGGCCCTGCGGGACGTGCCGCTGGTCGCCTATGCGGAGGAGGCGCCGATCCTGCGCCGCTGGTGGCGGACGGTCTTCGACACCCGACTCACCCGTACGCCCAGCCTGGTGGTGGCCGACCTGCGCGCGGTGCTGGCGGCCGTGGTGGCCGGCGCCGGGGCGAGCGTGCTGCCGACGTACCTGTGTCGCGATGAGCTGGCCTCCGGCGCGCTGCGGCCGCTGTCGAGCCCGGCGGTGCCGCCGCTCAACACCCTCTTCCTGGCCGCCCGGCCGGCGGTGGCGGGGCGGCGCGAGGTGCAGGCGGTGCGGCGGGCGCTGCTCATGGCGGCGGCCGGCTGGTAGCCCGGCGTCAGCGCAGGGCGCCGGCCCGGAGCAGGAGGTCGGCCAGGGCGGAGGCGGCGGCCGGCGGCTGGGGGCCGCTCGGGCAGTCGGTCCACTCGACCGTGTTCGCGCCGATGGTCAGCCGGTAGGTGTAGGTGTCCGCGCAGCGCACGTCGGGGCGGCCGGGGCCGCCGCCGCTGGGGGCGCTGCCCGCCAGCGCGCGCAGCCGGTCGAGGTCGGCCGGGGCGAGCTGACCGGTCCGGGTCGCGCCGGTGCGACCGGTCGCCGTCCACCGGCCGTCCGGTTCCACGGTGACGGTGTCCGCGCCGCCCGCGATGCCGCCGCTGCGGGTCAGCGTCACCCGGGAGGCGGTCGCGGCGGGGGCGCCGCTGGCGGTGCCGCCCGGCGTGGTGCTGCCCGGCGTGGCCGTGGCGGCCCCACCGGTGGGGGTGTCCGGCGCCGGCGCAGGTGAACCGGAACCGGTTGCTGAGCAGCCGGTCAGGAGGCTGGCCACAGTTACGATCTTGACAATGGCCAGGACGGATGATCTCATGCCGTTCGGACGTGCATCGATGCCGCCGGGTTCCCTCACCAGGGCTCATCCTCCGTTCGGCCAGTGTCGCGGGATGGAAGCGCTTCCCCTCTTCTCTTTTCTTCGATGTATCTGCATATTTACATGCGTGACTACCCCCGTCACATCTTCCTTGTCAGGAGGGCACGTGAGAAGAACCCTCGCCGCCGTCAGCGCAGCGCTGCTTACCAGCGGCATGCTGACCTGCGTCGCCACCGCAGCGCAGGCGGCCCCTAGCGCCCCCGCCCCGGACACCTCACCCGCAGCTCGTGCCGAAAGCCTGCTCCGCAACAACCCCGGCGCCGTCCAGGGCGTCAGCGGAGAGTCGTACCAGGCGGTCCGCACGAAGGTGGACGCGAACGGCGCGGCGCACACCCGCTACACCCGGACCTACCAGGGCCTGCGCGTCTACGGTGGCGACTTCGTCATCCACACGACGCCCACCGGCGGCTACGCCGGCTCCTCGGTCGGCCTCGCCGCGCCGCTCACCCTCGGCACCGCGCCGAAGGTCACGCCGGCCAGAGCCAAGGCGACGGCCAGGAAGGCGTTCTCCGGCAAGCTGGAGAGCGTCGGCGCCCCGGAGCTCTTCGTCGACGCCAGCTCCGGCACCGGCCGCCTCGCCTACGAGACGGTGCTCTCCGGCTGGCACACCGACGGCCAGACCCCGTCCCGGCTGCACGTCATCAGCGACGCCGTCAACGGCAAGGTGATCGGCTCGTACGACGAGATCGAGATGGTCGCGGGCACGGGCCAGAGCGTCTACTCCGGCACGGTCGCCATCGACACCACGCTCTCCGGCAGCACGTACCAGATGATCGACCCGTCGCACGGCAACGGCAGCACCTGCGACATGAACCAGGGCACGTCGACCTGCACGACGTTCACCAACACCGACAACAGCTGGGGTGACACCAACACCCGCCAGCGGGCCGGCGTCGACGCGCACTTCGGCGCGGCCAAGACGTTCGACTACTTCAAGAACGTGCACGGCCGCAACGGCATCTTCGGCGACGGCCGCGGCGTGCCCAGCCGGGTGCACTACGGCAACAACTACGTCAACGCCTTCTGGGACGGCTCCCGGATGACGTACGGCGACGGTTCCGGCAACTCCCGCCCGCTGGTCTCGCTCGACGTGGCCGGTCACGAGATGGCCCACGGTGTGACCGAGAGCCTGGTGTCCGGCGGCCTGACCTACTCCGGCGAGTCCGGCGGCATCAACGAGGCCACCAGCGACATCTTCGGCAACATGGTCGAGTTCTACGCCAACACCACCGTCGACCCGGGTGACTACCAGGTCGGTGAGAAGATCAACATCAACGGCAACGGCACGCCGTTGCGCTACATGTACGACCCGGCGCTGGACGGCTCGTCCGACCGTTGCTGGACCACCGGCACCAAGAACAAGGACGTGCACTACTCGTCCGGCCCGGCCAACCACTTCTTCTTCAACCTGGCCGAGGGCACCGGTGCCACCCCGTACGGCACCTCGCCGATCTGCGGCTCCGCCCCGGCGGTGACCGGCATCGGCCGGGCCAAGGCGGAGAAGATCTGGTACCGCGCCCTGGACGTGTACTTCACCTCCAACACCTCGTACGTCAACACCACCACGCCGTCGAACACCGCCCGGGCCTACACGTTGCGCGCGGCGACCGACCTGTACGGCAACTGCTCCACCGAGTACAAGGCCGTCCAGGCGGCGTGGACCGCGGTGGCCGTCTCCGGCAACGACGCGCCCTGCTCGTCGACCGGTAACGACTTCTCCGTCTCGCTCTCCCCGACCTCCGGCTCGGTGACCGCGGGCGGCTCGATCTCGACCACCGTCGCCACCGCCACCACCGGTGGCACCGCGCAGACCGTGACGTTCTCCGCGTCGGGCCTGCCGACCGGCGCCACCGCCACGTTCAGCCCCACCTCGGTCACCTCGGGCGGCTCGTCGACGCTGACCATCGCCACCTCGGCCGGCACCCCGGCCGGCACCTACCCGGTGACCGTGACCGGCGCCGGCTCGGTGAACCGGACGGCGACCTACACGCTGACCGTCAACGGCACCGGTGGCGGCTGCACCGGCGCCGGCCAGAAGCTCGGCAACCCCGGCTTCGAGTCCGGCACCACCCCGTGGGCGTCGACCTCGGGCGTCATCGGCTCGTTCACCGGCCAGCCCGCCCGTACCGGCACCCGCAACGCCTGGCTGGACGGCTACGGCAGCACCCACACCGACACGCTCTCGCAGGCGGTGACCCTGCCGGCCGGTTGCACGTCGTACAACTTCACCTTCTGGCTGCACATCGACTCGGCGGAGACCACCACCGGCACCGCGTACGACACGTTCAAGGTGCAGGTGCTCAACTCCTCCGGGACGGTGCTGGCGACCCTGGCGACCTACTCGAACCTGAACAAGGCCGCCGGGTACTCGCAGAAGTCGTTCTCGCTGGCCTCGTACGCCGGCCAGACCGTCACCCTGAAGTTCACCGGCACCGAGGACTCCTCGCTCCAGACGTCCTTCGTGGTCGACGACACCGCGGTCAACGTCTCCTGACCTGACCTCGCCGTCGGCGGGCCCGGCGGCCACCCCTCGCGGGTGGTCGTCGGGCCCGCGCCGTTATGGTCGCCGGACCGGGTCGGCGCGCGCCGGCCGGCGGAAGGGGTGGTGTCGGTGTCGGACGCGGAGCTGACCGTCGAGGTGACCGGCGCGGTGGCGACGGTGACGATCCGGAACCCGGCCCGGCGCAACGCGATGACCCTGGACATGTGGCGGCGACTGCCGGTGCTGCTCGACGCCCTGGAGGCCGACCCGGCGGTGCGCGCCCTGGTGCTCACCGGCGCGGACGGCACCTTCTGCGCCGGCGCCGACCTGGGCGACCTGGACGAGTTGCTGGACGCCGGCGACCACAGCATCGCGGTCGTCGCCGAGGAACGGCTGGCCGCCTTCGCCAAGCCGACGGTCGCCGCCGTGCAGGGGCCCTGCGTCGGCGGTGGTTGCCAGCTCGCCGTGGCCTGCGACCTGCGGGTCGCCGCCCCGGACGCCCGCTTCGGCGTGCCGCCGGCCCGGCTCGGGCTGGTCTACCCGGCCCCGACCACCCGCCGGCTGACCCGGCTGGTCGGCCCGGCGACGGCGAAGTTCCTGCTCTTCACCGCCGAGCTGATCGACGCCGAGCGGGCGCTGCGGGTCGGCCTGGTGGACGAGGTGGTCGACGACCTGGCCGGCCGGGTGGCCGCGATCACCACCGCCATCGCGCAGCGCTCGCAGCTCAGCGTCGCCGCCGCCAAGGAGATCGTCGACGACCGGGCCGGGCCGGCCCGGATCGCCTGGTGGCACCGGAAGGTGCGGGACAGCGGCGAGGCCCGCGAGGGGGTCGCCGCCCACCGCGAGCGACGCGCGCCGAACTTCGCCTGGTCGCCGTCGGACCGCCCCTGACCGCCGCGCGCCCCGATCCACCGGTACGTCCATCGCCCGATGCGCTGCGTGGTCCGCTCCTGATCGTCGTCCCGTCGGTTCGAGGGGCCGGCCCGGCACACCTCCCGGGCGCTACGGACCTGATGACGAGGACGAATCGCCTGGCTTCCTGATGTCATCGGTCAGCTGGCCGCTGGCCACGTCGCACTGACCTGGGATCTCCAGCCTGGATGTCGCGTTCGGACGCGTGGCGGCGTCGATCACCACCTGGCTCAAGGCCGGCGAGCAGCTGAGCCGCCTCGCCGCGGACCTCCGCGAGTTCCTGGCCAAGCCGTGAGTCGTTTACGACATCAGGTCTGTAGCGTCGGCAACCCCTCTCCCTCCGGCGGGCCGGCCAGTCCGGGCGGCAGCGAGCTTCGGCGGTGAGGACGGGTGGGGGTCGTCAGCCGCCGGCCCGGGGAGCCGGCGGAGTCGAAGGCGACGTGACGAGCCTCAGCAGCTCGTCGACCGACCACTGGTCGTAGACGTGCTCGCCGTGCCTGCTCGCCAGGACCGAGCCGTCCGGCGCGATCAGGAAGTCGGCGGGGAGCCCGAACCGCCCGCCGTGCGGGACGGCCGCCGGTGGGCGCTCCCGGCCCCGCAGGACGGCCCACGAGCTGCGCAACACCGCGCGCAGGATCGGCAGCCAGGCGCGCGGGCTGAGCAGTGCGCGCACGGACGGCTCGACGCCGAACTCGCGGTAGAGCCGCTTGTCGGGGTCGGCGATGACGGCGAAGGGCAGGTCGTCGATGTGTTCCCGCAGTTCGTCGGCGGGGGGGTGGAAGACCACCACCTCGCGTACACCGGCCGCTTCGATCTCGGCGTGCCGGCGGACGATCGAGCGCAGGTGCAGGTTGCAGACCGGGCAGCCGGCGAACCGGCGGAACTGGAGGTGGACCAGGCGTTCGGCGTCGGGGACGGCGACCGGCGGGCCGGAGACCGGGGTGAGCCGACGGCGGGACACGGTCGATCCGAGGGCGGACGGGCGGGGCATGGTTGCCTCCCTATCGTAGGCGTACGACGTACTCCTACAGGGTTAGGCTTACGGGGATGCGGACCGCGATCGGCGGACATCCCGCCGTCGTGCCGCTGCTCCCCGTGCACCGGCACCGGTCGCCGACCGTGCTGCGCTGGACGGAGACCGTGCTCGGCGTCCTCGCCGAGGCGGGCTTCGCCGGCACCCGCCGGGTGGTCGCGCTGCGCGCCCTGCTCGCGTACGCCATCGGCGCGATCCAGCTCGAACACCTGGGCCCGCTCTCGGGCAGCGGCACCGACGCGATGGCGGGACTGTCCCCGGCGGAGTTCCCGCATCTGTCGGCCACCGCCGCCGACGCCCGGCGGGTGGGACCGGACGCGGAGTTCGACGGCGGACTCGACCTGCTGCTGCGCGGCCTCGCCGTCTCCTCGGACTGACCGGGGCGGAGGGACCGGCGGGCGCCGCGCCGGAGGCGTACCCCTCCGACGCGGCCCCCTGTGCCCGCCGGCCGGCGGGTCACCGCCCGGCGAACGCGGCCCAGCTCGGCGTCACCGGCTCGCGCCGCAGCGGCATGCCCGCCTCGGCCGGCGTCCGGTCGCCCTTGCGCTGGTTGCAGGCGTAGCAGGCGGCGGTCGTGTTCTTCCAGGTGTTCCGGCCGCCGCGCGAGCGGGGCAGGATGTGGTCGATGGTGCTGGCCGGGCCGCCGCAGTACGCGCAGCACCGGTCGTCGCGCCGGAGCACGGCGGCACGGGACCAGGCCGGCCCGGCGTGGAACCGCCAGCGGGTGACCACGTACCGGACGAGGCGGACCACCCGGGGGACCGGGAAGACCCCGATCACCTGGTCCGGCTCGGCCTCGTGGATCTCGGCGACCCGGCGGCACAGCATCCGGATCGCGTGCTGGACGGTGACCCGGTGCAGCGGGCCGAGGTCGGCGTTGATGACGAGGACGGCGTCCACCGGGCTCTCCCTTCACGAATCGGCGGCGGACCGGTCCGGACAGCGAGAAGCCGCCCGGTCCGGCTGGGGGACGGGCGGCTGGAGCGCGTGCGGGCACGCGTCAGTCGGGCCACCCGTCCCGGTGACCTTCAGCTCGGCAACCATCGAGCGGCAGCGTCGACCACGCGCACGTGACGTGCGACAACGACATGACTGACTCCCGGCGGGCTGGTTGACCTTGCGCGATCACGGTAGGGCGGCCCGGGCGGGCCGGCAACGCATTTCGATGCCCGCCCGGGCCGGCTCAGCCGGAGACCGACCAGACCGACGGGCCCAGCGCTCAGCGTCGGGCCAGCAGCCCGCGCGGCCGGACGGACCGGACCGGCTCGGCAGCCGCGCCCTCGGCCCGCAGGATGTGGTTGGCGGCGATGATGCCGGTGGCCGCCGCACGCTCCATCAGCGCGCTCGGGAACTCCGTCCGGATGCCGTCGCCGGCCAGGTAGAGGCCGTTCGCGTCGGTGCGTACCCCTGGCCGGTCGGCGTGGCTGCCCGGGGTGAACGCCGGGGCCTGGGCCTCCAGCCGGGCGCGCAGCTCGCGGACCCGCAGCCCGGTCGCCTCCGGCCAGAGCGTGGTCAGCTCGACCCGCATCCGCTCGGCCAGCTCCTCGGCGGGCACGCCCTCGTCGCAGGCGTACGCGTGCAACTCCACCACCGAGCCGCCGGTCCGCTCGGCCCACCGGCGGGAGGAGTTCTCCAGCCGGTGGTAGAGGGTCACCGAGTCCAGGGTGGGCTGCCGGGACACCCCGCTGAACACCGCCCGGTCGGCGCGGACGTCCCCGTCCATCCAGTACCGCGCCACCGCGTACGGCGGACCGGGCCGGCCGAACGCGGGCATCCGCGCCACCAGCCGGGGCGCCGCCCCGGGCAGGCCGGGGGAGGCCGCGACCAGGGCGGCCAGCGCCGGCGGGTCGACGGCGAGCACGACGTGCGCGGCGCGGTACGCCGAGCCGTCCGCGGTCCGCACCCGCCAGCCACCGGGCTCCCGGTCCAGCCGGGTGACGGCGGCCTCGGTGACCACCCGGCCGCCGTGCTTCTCGACGTGCCGGGTCAGCGGCTGCCAGATCGCCGTCGCGTAGTCCTCGTCCGGGCAGTCGAAGGCCAGCCCCTCCGGGTTGCCGAGCAGGTAGAAGTGGAACTGGGCGATCATCTCGGCGGCCGACATCTCCGCCTCGCGGTTGAAGAACGAGTGCGAGAAGACCTCGAAGAGCATGGCCCGGGCCCGGTCCGGCAGCTTC
Source organism: Micromonospora sp. U56 (assembly GCF_018070095.1). Lineage (NCBI taxonomy): Bacteria > Bacillati > Actinomycetota > Actinomycetes > Micromonosporales > Micromonosporaceae > Micromonospora > Micromonospora sp. U56. The sequence goes on along the minus strand of NZ_JAGPYL010000001.1, from coordinate 227,072 downwards.
AGCGAGGTCAGCAGCTGGTCGGCGGTGGTGGTGTCGAACTCGGCGTAGGTGCGTTCCGGGTGATAGTTGAGCAGCGGCAGCGCGGCGTCCCGGTCCATCCGGCGCAGGTCGGCCAGGCGCAGGCTGGGGCTGCGCAGCAGGAGGGCGAGCAGGTTGAGCGGCGCGGCCGGCGGCAGTCGGCCGAACTCCTCCGTCGGCCACTGCCCGCTCAGGATCGGGTACCCGGGGATCGGCTTGAGGAAGCCCAGGCCCGGATCGACCCGGCGCAGGATCGCCCGCCAGTTGTAGTACTGCCGGAAGAACGCGTGGAAGCCGTGCTCGATGAGCTGGGTGCCGTCGGTCAGGGCCACCGGCCAGGCGCCGAGCCGGCCGCCGAGCGTTGGCGCGGCCTCCAGCACGGTCACCGCCACGCCCCGCTCGGCAAGCACCACCGCCGCGGACATGCCGGCGATCCCGCCGCCGACCACCACGGCCTCGACCGGGCGCGGCACGCGAGCGGCGCCACCGCCGCCGGGGTCGACCACCCGCTGCCGTACGCCGATGAGCCGGCCCAGCATCTGTGACAGCGCCATGTGCACCTTCCCGGCCGAAGAAATCTCAGTCTGCCCGGTCAGCCCTCGGCCGGCAGCAGACAGCGCCGTTCCCGGTCCGAGGCGGGCCAGACGTACTCCAGGTCGGGCGGGATGTCGCCGAACCGCGGCCGGTAGTGCTCCGGGTCCTTGCGCAGCAGCGACGAGCGGTGGCTCAGGTGCAGGTCCTCCCGGCCCAGCCAGGGTGGCAGCTCGCCGGCCCCGGCCAGCTCGGCCTGGGTCCGGATCCGCTCGATCCCGCAGGCGGCGGCCAGATCGGTGGTCATGGTGCCGGCGCAGGTGTCCGCCCGGCCCGGCTCGCACCAGACGGCGCACATGTCGAGCCCGTACCGGGTGAGCGCCTCCTCGTAGCCGGCCCACATCTTCACCGCCGGATGGTTGCGCCAGCCGTAGGTGGGCCGGGTCAGCCCGCGCAGCACCTGGATGGTCTCCACCCGCTGCTTGCCCAGCCGCTTCTGGTCCAGCGTCCGGGCGCTCGCCAGGAAGTCCGGGTACGGGAGGAATGTCTGCATGCCGCTGCACTACCCGGCGTGCGCCCCGACATGCGCTCATGATCAGCGGGGCTGCGCCCGGTGCGACCGGCTGACTACGATCCGGTCATGGCGGAACCCCTGCGCGACCGCGCGCGCCGCGCGACCGGCTGGCGGTTACGGGCCAACGGCGAGACGCGGCCGCACTACGTCGTCTGCGGCAACGACCCGCTCGCCTACTGGGTGGTCAAGGCGTTGCTCGCCACCGAGCTGGCGCAGGGCCGGGTCCGCATCACACTCGTCGTGCCCGAGCGCCGTCGCTCCGAGGGGCCGGACGGCCGCGACGTCGACGGCATCCAGGTCGTCCGCGCCGACCGGCTCGACGAGGCCGCCTTCCGCCGGGCCGGCCTGGCCGGCGCGGACGGGCTGGCCCTGCTGCACCAGGACGACGTGGGCAACATGCACGCGGCGCTCTGCGCCCAGGAGGTCGAGCCCCGGCTGCGCCTGGTGGTGCGCATGTTCAACACCAGCCTGGCCAACGGCCTGCGCGAGCTCTTCCCCGACTCGGCGGTGCTCTCCGACGCCTCCATCGCCGCCCCCGCGTTCGTGGCCGCCGCTCTCGGCGAGGTCGCCCCCACCCATTTCCGGCACGCCGGGCGCACCCTCTACGTGGCCCGCCGCGAGGACGTACGCGCCGGTGACGTCGTCTGCGGCCTGGCCGTCACCACGGATCCGGCCCTGGTCCGCGTGCTGCCGGCCGACGAGCCGGCGGCCGACGTGGTGCTCGCCGAGGCGACCGGCCAGCCGGCCGGCACCGAGCTGGCGGCCCGCCGGCTGGTCCGGGCCCGCCGCCGCCGGCAGCCGGTCGCGGTGCTGCTCCGGGCGGTCCGCAGCTTCGCCACCCGCAAGATCGGCATCGCGGTGATGGTGCTGCTCGGGGTGATCGCGGTGCTCGGCTGGCTCAACTCCCGCGCGGTGGACGTGAGCTGGACCGAGGCGCTCTACCTGACCCTGGTCACCACGCTCAGCGGCCAGGACCCGGACGTCACCAAGCCGGCCGCGGCGCAGATCATGCAGGTGGTGCTCAACCTCGCCGGGCTGGCGCTGATCCCGCTGATCACCGCCGTGGTGGTCGACGGCATCGTCAACGCCCGGCTCGCCCTGCACGCCGGCCGGATCCAGCCGCAGCGCACCGGGCACGTCGTGGTGGTGGGGCTGGGCAACATCGGCACCCGGGTGATGGCCCAGCTGCGCGACTTCGGTGTCGAGGTGGTCGCGATCGACCGGACCGCCGAGGCGCGCGGCGCGGCGCTGGCCCGTCGGCTGGGCGTACCGCTGATCGTCGGGGACGCGGCCCGGGAGGAGACCCTGCGGTCCGCCTCGGTGGAGACCTGCCAGGCACTGGTGGTGGTCTCCACCGACGACGGGGTCAACCTGCGCGCCGCGCTCAACGCCCGGGCGCTCAACGCCGAGCTGCGGGTGGTGCTGCGGCTCTTCGACGGCGACTTCGCCGAGCGGATCCAGCAGGCGTTCGGGATCGGCATCTCGCGCAGCGTGTCGTACCTGGCCGCGCCCGCGTTCGCGGCGGCGCTGCTGGACCGGGCGGTGATCGCCACCATCCCGGTCGACCGGCACGCACTGCTGGTGGTGGAGGTGCCGGTGGTGGCCGGCGCGCCGCTGGACGGCCGGCCGCTGGCCGCCGTGGCCCGCCCCGGCGAGGTGCGCCTGCTCGCGCACACCCGGGCCGGGCAGCGGACGGACTGGTCCGCCGACCCGCGCATGGTGATCAACTCGGGGGACCGGCTGACCGTGGTCGCCCGGCGGGCCGGGCTGAGCGCGCTGCTGCGCGAGACCACCCCGCTGCCCGCCGCGCCGGCCGGCACGCCCGCGCCCCGCGAGCCGGAGGACTGACCCGGGTCAGCGGGCCCGGTGGCGGAGGGCGTACCAGGCGGCGCCGAGGGCCAGCACGCCGAAGCCGGCGAGCACGCTGGCCGGCGGCAGGTTGACCGCGAGCAGCAGGCAGCCGACCAGCCCCGCGACGGCCAGCGCCCGTACCGGCAGCTTCCGGGCCGGATCCCGGCCGAGCGTCAGCGCCGACGCGTTGGTGATCGCGTAGTAGACCAGCACGGTGCAGCTGGAGAAGCCGATCGCGCCGCGTACGTCGCCGAGCGCGACCACCAGGATCACCACGGCGGCCACCGCCAGCTCCGCCCGGTGCGGCACCCGGTGGACCGGGTGCACTGTGGCCAGCGCGCCGGGCAGGTCGTGGCGGCGGGCCATCGCCAGCAGGGTCCGGCCGACGCCGGCGAGCAGGGAGAGCAGCACCCCGGTCACCGCGACGGTAGCCCCGGCCCGGACCAGCCAGGCCAGGTCGGGCAGCCCGGCGGCGGTCACCACGTCGACCAGGGGCGCGGCCGAGGCGGCCAGCCGGTCGGCCCCGAGCACGCCGACCGCGACCACGGCGAGGAGCAGGTAGACCGCCAGCACCACGCCGAGGGCCAGCGGCACCGCCCGGGGGATGGTCCGCTCCGGGTCGCGTACCTCCTCGCCGAGGGTGGCGATCCGGGCGTACCCGGCGAAGGCGAAGAAGAGCAGCCCGGCCGCCGTGAGCACGCCCCGGATCGAGCCGCCGGCTTCGGTGAGCCGGTCGAGCCGGACGTCGCCGGCCGCCACCCCGGCCACCGCGACCAGGGCCAGCACCGCCAGCACCACGACCACCAGGAGCTTCGTCGCGGCGGCGGTCTTGCCGATGCCGCGCAGGTTCACCGCGGTCACCGCGACCACGGCGGCGACGGCGACCAGCCGGGCCTGCCCGGGCCAGAGGTACGCCCCGATGGTCAGCGCCATCGCCGCGCAGCTCGCCGTCTTGCCGACCACGAATCCCCAGCCGGCCAGGAAGCCGGCGAACGGGTTCAGCCGCTCCCGCCCGTAGACGTACGTGCCGCCCGACTCGGGATAGCGCGCGGCCAGCCGGGCCGAGCTGGTCGCGTTGCAGAAGGCGATGAAGCCGGCCAGCGCCAGCGCGACCAGCAGCCCGGCGCCGCCGGCCGCGGCGGCGGCCGGGGCGAAGACCACGAAGACGCCCGCGCCGAGCATCGACCCCAGCCCGATCACCACCGCGTCGGGTACGCCCAGCCGGCGCCTCAGTCGCTCCACCGGCAGCAGACTAGGTGATCGAGGTGAACGGACGGTCCCAGGCGCGCAACCGGCCGGGAAGGGGCAGGTCGTCCCAGGGCACCCGGTGCAGCAGCCGGTCCAGCAGCAGCCCGAGCAGCAGCCCGGCCACCGAGTCGGTCAGCCAGTGCCAGCCCAGGTAGGTGGTGGTGGTCAGCACCACCAGCGGCGGCACCACCCGGACGACGGTGACCAGCCAGGTCGGCAGCCGCCGGCCGAAGGTGCGCAGCAGCGGCGCGATCAGCAGCGCCAGCACGCCGTACCAGACGATCGCGTTGGCGACGTGGCCCGACGGGTAGGACTGCGCGTAGGTCACCGGCAGGTCGTGCTGGAACAGCGGCAGGGTTCGGTCGGGCGGCAGGAAGGGCTCCTTGGCGCTCGCGCTGGGGGCGGGGCGGGCGGTCCACACCTTCAGTGGCCCGATTGTCAGGGTGGTCAGCGCGAAGGCGGCCACCGGGGGCAGCACCGGGCGGACCGAACGCAGCCGGACCGCCAGCAGCACGCCCAGCCCGGCGGCGAGGAGCGTCAACGGGGTGCCCTGGCCGAGGAAGTTGAACACCCGGGCCACCCAGTACGCCGCCGCCGGCCGGTGCTCCCCGGCCCAGTCGGCCACCGCCCGGTCGATGCCGAAGAAATGGTCGGTGGCGAGCGCCACGGTCAGCCCGACCAGCCCGGCCAGCAACAGGGCGTCCCACCACCAGCCGGCGGGGCGTACCCGCGGTGGTCGGGACGCGCCGCGTACCGTCGTGGTCTCCCGCACGCGATCACGCTACCGGCCGCGGGCGGCGACCGGCCGGCGCGGGCCGTGGCGGCTGTGTGCCGAGCCACGAAGGGAAGCGTTGGGCGGGGCGACCCTTCACACTTGTCCCCGTGCGGATCACCTCGGCCCTCGTCGACCCGGCGCTGCTCGATCTTCCCTGGTCGACGCCGCTGGAGCAGTGGCCTGCCCAGCACCTGGTGGCGCTGCCCCAGGGCATCTCCCGGCACATCGTCCGGTTCGTCCGGCTCGGTGACTACGTGTACGCGTTCAAGGAGACCCGCGAGCGGATCGCCGAACGGGAGTACGACCTGCTCCGTGCCCTGGAGCGGATCGACTTCCCGTCGGTCGAGGCGGTGGCGATCGTCGCCGACCGGCAGACCGAGGACGGGGAACCTCTGGAGTCGGTGCTGATCACCCGGCACCTGCAGTTCTCGCTGCCCTACCGGGCGCTCTTCTCGCACACCCTGCGACCGGAGACGATGGGCCGGCTGCTCGACGCGCTCGCCGCGCTGCTGGTCCGGATGCACCTGACCGGCTTCTTCTGGGGCGACTGCTCGCTGTCGAACACCCTGTTCCGCCGGGACGCCGGCGCGTTCGCCGCCTACCTGGTCGACGCCGAGACCGGTGCCCTGCACAGCTCGCTCTCCAACGGCCAGCGCGGCGAGGACCTGGAGATCGCCCGGGTCAACATCTTCGGCGAGGCGCTCGACCTCCAGGCCGCCGGGCTGCTGCACGAGTCCATCGACCCGGAGGTGGTCTGCGAGGAGGTCGTGCAGCGCTACGAGCGGCTCTGGCACGAGATCACCTACGAGCAGCAGGTCGAGCGGGAGGCCCGGCACGACATCGAGGGGCGGATCCGCCGCCTCAACGAGCTGGGCTTCGACGTGGCCGAGGTGGCCCTGTCGACGGTCGACAACGGCCGGTACCTGGTCCGCCCGAAGGTGGTCGACGCCGGCTACCACACCCGGCGGCTGCTCCGGCTGACCGGCCTGGACGCCGAGGAGAACCAGGCCCGCCGGCTGCTCAACGACCTGGACGCGTACCGGGTGGAGAGCGACCTGACCGACGAGCAGCAGGCGGCCCACCGCTGGCTGACCGAGGTCTTCGAGCCGGTGGTCCGGGCGGTGCCGGCGCACCTGCGCCGCAAGCTGGAGCCGCAGGAGCTCTTCGCGCAGATCATCGAGCACAAGTGGCTGCTCTCCGAGCAGGCCGGCCGGGACGTCGGCATGGGCCCGGCGGTGCAGTCGTACCTGGCCGACGTGCTGGTGCACCGCCCGGACGAGCAGGCGGTGCTGGGCGTCGAGGTCCCCACCGCGGGCTGACGCCACGGCCCCTGCCCGCCCGGTTCGATTCGCGCCCGAGGCTGTTCCGTGGCTGCTCCGTGCCTGCTCCGTGGCGTCGGCTCGGACCGGGCGGCGCGTGTGGTGCCGCGTCCTTTGGAGCTGATGTCGTAAACGATTCGCGCCGGCTGCCCGGCCGCGTCTGTCCACTGCGTCTCGCCGGTGTGGCGGTGTCCGGGGCCGGGGGATGGCGCCACCTTGGCGAAACGGAGTGAATCACCGAGGGATGACCGGTGATTCGTCTACGACATCAGCTCCAAAGGGAGTCGACGGGGCATGCCGCCCCCACGGAGGGGCTCACTCCAGCCAGGAGCCGCCGCGCATCACCCGAACCACGTTCAGCTCGTCGTCGAGCACGACGAGGTCGGCGCGGAGTCCGACCTGGAGCGCGCCGAGCCGGTCGCCGAGGCCGATCGCGCGGGCCGGCGTGGTGGCCACCATCCGGACGGCGTCGGCGATCGGGATGCCGGCGTCCACGGCGTGCCGCAGCGCGGCGTCCATGGTCAGGGTGCTGCCGGCGATCGCGCCGTCGCGGGCGAGCCGGGCCACCCCGTCGGCCACGGTGACCGCCTGGCCGCCCAGCTCGTACTCGCCGTCGGGCATCCCGGCCGCAGCCATCGCGTCGGTGATCAGCGCGACCCGCTCCGGGCCGGCGGTCGCGGTGGTGAAGGTGAGGATCCCGTCGTGCAGGTGCACGCCGTCGGCGACCAGCTCGCAGACCACGTTCGGGGCGTCGAGCAGGGCGACGATCGGGCCGGGCTCGCGGTGGTGCAGCGGCCGCATGCCGTTGAACAGGTGGGTGGCGACGCTCGCGCCCGCCGCCACGGCGGCCCGGGTCTCGTCGTACGTGGCGTCGGTGTGCCCCACCGCGGCGACCACGGCGTGCGAGGTGAGCAGCTTGATGGCCTCCAGCGCGCCGGCCCGCTCCGGGGCCAGCGTCACCATCCGCACCGCGCCCGCGCCCAGCTCGATCAGCTCGGCCAACTCGTCGGTGGAGGGGTCGCGCAGGTAATCCGGGTTCTGCGCGCCGCACCGCGTCGCCGACAGGTACGGCCCCTCGAAGTGGACGCCGGCCAGCACCCCCTCGCTGACCAGCGGGGCGAACGCGGCGGTCGCGTCCCGCATCAGCGCGAACGGGGAGCTGACCAGGCTGGCCAGCAGGGTGGTGGTGCCGTGCCGCAGGTGGAAGGCGGCCGCCGCGCGGGCGGCGTCGGCGTCGCCGGTGGTGAAGGTGTGCCCGCCGCCGCCGTGGGTGTGCATGTCCACGAACCCGGGCACGATCCAGTGCCCGTCGCGCTTCGCCGGGTACTCGGCGACCGCGGTGATCCGGTCGCCGCTGATCTCCACACACCCCTGCCGGATCACACCGGTCGGGGTCACCACCTTGCCGTTCACCCGCAGGGCCATCACTACTCCAGTCTGTCGAGGGCGAGCAGGGCGGCGCCGAGGCAGCCGGCCTCGTCGCCGAGGGCCGCCGCGACCAGGCGCGGCTCCCGGTGGAAGGTCATCCGTTCCCGCAGCGCCGCCCGCAGCGGGTCGAACAGCAGCGCGCCGGCCCGGGCCAACCCGCCGCCGATCACCATGGTCTCCACGTCGTAGAGCGCCTGGGCGGTGGCGAGCCCGTCGGCGAGCGCCTCGACGGCCTCCCGCCAGACCTGCCCGGCCAGCTCGTCACCGGCCGCCGCCCGGTCGGCCACCTCGGCGGCGGTCAGCGGGGTGCCGGCCAGCTCGGTGTACCGGCGGCCGACGGCCGAGGCCGAGGCGACCGCCTCCAGGCAGCCGGGCCGCCCGCAGCCGCAGCGCGGGCCGTCGGGGCGTACCTGGATGTGGCCCAGCTCGCCGGCGGCGCCGTGCGCCCCGGCGGCGGCCGAACCGCCGACCACGTGGGCGGTCGCGATGCCGGTGCCGACGGCGACGAAGAGGACGTGGCCGACGCCCCGGCCGGCGCCGAGCCGGCTCTCGGCGAGGCCACCGACGCGCACGTCGTGGCCGAGCGCCGTGGGCAGTCCGAGCCGCGTGGCGGCCAGCTCCCGCAGGGGTACGTCCCGGAAGCCGATGTTGGACGACCAGACCGCCACCCCGGCGGCCTCGTCCACCAGCCCCGGCACCCCGATGCCGCAGGCGACCGGGGTCAGGCCCTCGGCGCGGGCCTTGCCGGCCAGCCCTTCCGCCACGTCCAGGATGGTGTCGACCACGGCGGCGGGGCCGCGCTCGGCGCCGGTGGGGTGCCGTTCGGCGTGCACCACGGCGCCGTCCGGGCGGACCAGCGCGCACTTCATCCCGGTGCCGCCGACGTCCAGTGCGACGACGACGGGGGCACCGTCGGGGGCGTCGGTCACGCGAGGACCACGGAGCGGCTCAGGTGCCGGGGCGCGTCCGGGTCGAGGCCGCGACTGGTGGCCAGGGCGACCGCGAAGCGCTGGGCCAGGATCAGGTCGGCCATCGGGTCGACCGGGGTACGCCCCGCCGCCCAGCTGCCCAGCACGGTACGGCAGCCGTGGTGGCGGCTGTGCACGAACGCCGCGCCCGTGGCCGCCACGTCCTCGGGCAGCCCCTCGGGCAGCTCGCCGAACGCCCAGACCAGCCGGCCCGGTGCGGCGATCGAGATCGGGCCGTGCCGGTAGTCCATCGCCGGGTACGCCTCGGCCCAGAAGGTGGCCGCCTCCCGGCACTTCAGCGCGGCCTCCTGGGCCAGCCCGACCGTCCAGCCCCGGCCGAGGAAGGTGGCCTGCTCGATGCGGGCCGGGTCGATCGGCAGCGGGGCCCGGACGGTGACCTCGGCGTCGGCGGCGAGTGCCTCGACGTTGTCGCCGAGGTGGGCGCGGAGCAGCGCCAGGGCGGTGGTCGCGAAGCGGGTCTGCACCACCGACCGCTCGTCGGCGAAGGGCATGGTCACCGCCGCGTCGGCCAGCCCGGTGGCGGGCGAGGCGGGGTCGCCGACGAGGACCGTGGTGGGGGTCTGCCCGCGGAGCGCGGCGAGCAGGTCGAGCACCTCGGTGGTGGTGCCGGAGCGGGTGATCGCGATCAGCCGGTCGTAGCGGCGGCCGGTGGGAAACTCGCTGGCCTGGAAGGCGTCGGTCTCGCCGTGGCCGGCGCGCTCGCGCAGCCCGGCGTACGCCGACGCCATGAACCAGGAGGTGCCGCACCCGACGACGGCGACCCGCTCGCCGGGGCGCGGCAGGTCGGCGGCGACGGTGCCGGCGAGCTGTGCCGCCTCCCGCCAGCAGTCGGGCTGGCTCGCGATCTCCGCGTCGACGTACGCCATGAGAACTCCTCGCACAGGGGCGGCGGTGCGCAATACGGCTCATTACAGCCGCCTTTCGCGCGTCATTCTGCGCGAACCCGGGCGGCCGTGGCAACCAGCTCCCAGATCGCGCAGGTGGTGGTTTTGCGCCCTCGTAGTTTCGCGCACTACTGTGCACGCAATCAATCACCGTTCGTGCAGAGTCAACGGAGGCCCCCGCGGTGGACCGGTACGCCAGATGGAACGCTCTGCTCGAGATGCTGACCGACAGTGGTCGGGTCAGCGTCGAGGCGGCGGCCGAGCGGCTGGACGTCTCGCAGGCCACGATCCGCCGTGACTTCGACCAGCTCGCCCAGCAGCAGATGATCACCCGGACCCGGGGCGGCGCGGTCGCCAACGGCGTCTCGTACGACCTGCCGCTGCGCTACAAGACCGCGAAGCACTCCGCCGAGAAGCAGCGGATCGGCGCGGCCGCCGCCGCCCTGGTCACCCCGGGCACCGTGGTCGGGCTCAACGGCGGCACCACCAGCACCGAGGTCGCCCGCGCCCTGGCCGTCCGCCCCGACCTGAACACCAGCGCCGAGGGCGCCCAGTTGACCGTGGTGACGAACGCCCTGAACATCGCCAACGAACTGCTGGTCCGCTCCCGGATGAAGGTCGTGGTCGCCGGCGGGGTGGTGCGCCCGAAGTCGTTCGAGCTCGTCGGCCCGCTGGGCGGGGCGCTGCTGCGCGAGGTCACCCTGGACGTCGCCCTGCTCGGCGTGGACGCCGTCGACCCGCAGCTCGGCGCCGCCGCCCACCACGAGGGCGAGGCGGCGATGAACAACCTGATGGTGGCCCGGGCCAAGCGCGTCGTGATCATCGCGGACTCGTCCAAGCTCGGCGGGCACGCCTTCGCCCGGATCTGCCCGGTGGACCGGGTGGAGACGCTGGTGACCGACTCCGGGGCGTCCACCGAGGTGGTGGAGGCGTTCCGCGCCGCCGGGGTCAACGTCATCTGCGCCTGAGTGTCTCGTTGATACACGGTCGGTAGCGACTCGACGCCCCGATGCATACCGGGTATTGCCCTGCGGAGCATACCGAGTATGGTGACCGCTGTCATAAGCCAACCATCGGGGGAGGCGCAGCTTGTCGGCTGTCCTGGAGATCGAAGGTCTACGTAAGACGTACAAGAGCCGCCGGCGGGGCACCCGCAACGCGCTGGACGGCTTCGACATGCGGGTCGAGGCGGGCCAGGTGCACGGCTTCCTCGGCCCCAACGGGTCGGGCAAGACCACCACCCTGCGTACCCTGCTCGGCCTCATCCGGCCCGACGGCGGCCGGATGACCATCCTCGGGCACGAGGTGCCCGCGGCGCTGCCGACCGTGGCCGGTCAGGTGGGCGCGATCGTCGAGAGCCCGCAGTTCTTCCCGCACTTCACCGCGCGCGACACCCTGTCGCTGCTCGCCGGCGCCGGCGAGGTGCCGATCAGCCGGGTCGACGAGGTGCTGGAGCTGGTCGGCCTGCGCGACCGGGCCGGTGAGCGGGTCAGGACCTACTCGCTCGGCATGAAGCAGCGGCTCGCGGTCGCCTCGGCCCTGCTCAAGAACCCGAGGTTGCTGATCCTCGACGAGCCGGCCAACGGCCTCGACCCCGGCGGCATCCGGGAGATGCGCACCCTGATGCGCACCCTCGCCGAATCCGGGATGACCGTGGTGCTCTCCAGCCACATCCTCGGCGAGATCCAGCTCATCTGCGACTCGGTCACCATCATCTCGCTGGGCCGGCGGGTCGCCTTCGGCCCGGTCGACCAGGTGCTCGCCGCGCACTCGCACGGCGGGGTCCGGGTCCGGCTGGAGGCGGCCGAGGACCTCGCCGCCGCCGCCGACCTGCTGGACCGTTCCGGCGTGTCGGTGACCCGGCACCCCGACCACCTGATGCTGGCCGGCGTGGACAAGCCCGCCTCGGTCAGCCGGCTCCTCGCCGAGCAGCACCTGTACGTCAGCGAACTGGCCCCGGTCGCGGTGGACCTGGAGAGCGTCTTCCTGGAGCTGACCGCGACCGCGCCGGTGCCCGGTCAGCACCGCCAGGTCGACCAGTCCACGAAGGTCGGTGGGTCGGAGCAGGCCGGCGCCGCCGGAGGAGGTTGGGGAGCATGAGTCTCTACCGTACGGAGCTGCGCCGGCTGACCAAGCGGCGCCTGACCCGCTGGTCGGCCCTGCTGGGACTGCTGGTCCTGACCGCCGTGGTGGTGGGGGTCTTCTTCACCAACCAGAAGATCGACGCGAGTACGCGGGCCACGGCCGAGCGTGCCGCCGAGCAGCAGTGGCAGCAGGACGTCCGCAGCAACGAGCAGTACCGCGCCGAGTGCGAGAAGGCGAAGACCAGCGGCACTGCCCAGGCCGGCCAGTTCCCCGATGACTGCTCGATGATCCAGCCGCCGCCTCGGGAGGCGATCCAGGCGGAGTGGTTCCTGCCCTCCACCTTCGACTTCCGCACCAACTTCGGCGACACCCTGCTGCCACTCGCGGCCATCCTGGCGATGGTCGGGTTCGTGGTGGGGGCCTCATTCGTCGGTGCGGAGTGGAGCACCGGCGGGATGATGAATCTGCTGCTGTGGCGGCCGAAGCGGTTGACCGTACTCCTGACCAAGCTGGCGGCGCTGCTCACCGGCCTGCTCGCGGTGGCGGTGCCCACGACGGTGCTCTGGTTCGGCAGCTTCTGGCTGGTGGCCAACCTGCGCGGGAGCACCGCGAAGATGACCTCCGGCGCCTGGCAGTCGTTCGCTCTCGGCGGGCTGCGCGGGGTGGTGCTGGCCCTGGTGACCGCGACCATCGGCTTCGCCCTCGCGTCCCTGGGACGGCACACCGCGATGGCCCTGGGCGGGGTGATCGCCCTGATGGTGGTCGGCCAGTTCGGCCTCGGGATCCTCTTGGAAATGGCGGGTGTGCGCTTCGCCGCGGCGTGGCTGCTGCCCACGTATGCGCTGGCCTGGATGCAGAAGAAGGTCACCCTGGAGGACTGGGACTCCTGCCAGGCCACCTACTTCGGGGAGTGCAAGCCGGACACCCTCACCATCACCTGGCAGCAGTCCTCGGTGCTGCTGGCGGTGGGGCTGACGGTGATCCTCGGCGCGGCCCTCTGGACGATGCGGCGGCGCGACATCTCCTGACCCGCCGGCCGGGCTCCGCGCCACCGCGCGGGGCCCGGCGCGCGTCGGGTGCGTCGGGCAGCGGCCCTGGTTACGCTGGGGGTCCCCCCGGTCGGCGCTCGGAGTTGCCGGCCGTCCGCGCTGTGTGAGGAGCGACCATGCCCGCCGACGCGTCCGCCGCCGCCAGCGACCGGCCGGAGCCGTCCGGGCAGGCCGTCACCGACCAGCGGCCCGGGGCCGTCGTCCCCCCGCCGCGCAGCGCACCGCCGGTCGAGGACACCCCGGAGCCCGTCGACGCCGCTGCCGTCCTCGCCGCCATGGCGGACGACGCGCCGGAGGTCGAGGGGTTGCCGGCTGAACCGGTGCCCGCGCAGCGCGGACCGGGCACGGCGGACACCCTGACCGAGCGGGAGCAGTGGATTCTCGCCTTCGAGCAGCAGTGGTGGAAGCACGCCGGGGCCAAGGAACAGGCCATCCGGGACACCTTCGGCCTCTCCGCCACCCGCTACTACCAACTGCTCAACGCCCTGCTGGACCGGCCCGCCGCGCTCGCCGCCGAGCCGGTGCTGGTCGGGCGGCTGCGCCGGCTGCGCTCCTCGCGGGCCCGTAACCGCCGGCGCTGATCACTTCTCGTAGGTGCGCAGGCCGTTGCCGATGGCGAAGAAGGTCGGCGCCCACTCCCCGATGAAGATGCCCCAGCGGTCCGCGCGGGCCACGCCCGCCCGCTCCAGATGCTTGGATAGGAACCAACTGGTGAAGGAGAGCCCGATGCTGGCGAACCCCGCCAGGTACGCGTGCTCGGCCTTCAGCCCCGCCTCGTGCAGCCGCTCCAACATGGCGATCCCCCTGTCGCGTCGGTCGGGTCGGTCGGGTCGCCCGGCACGGGCCGGGTTCACGCCGAGCCGGCCCCGGTGCCGACCGGGAGGCCGACCCTGCTGACGCTACCGTCGGTAACCGGCTCGTACCGCCGGGTTCAGCCGATCCCGGCGGTGCCGGGCATGGGCATGGGGTGGGCCGGGCCGGGTAGCCGGGCTCTCGGGACGACGGCGAGGGGAGCGGGCTGATGGTGGGACCGGAGGCGCGGCACCCGGCGGGGCACACGGTGCGGACCGTCGGCGAGGCGTACGCGATGCGGGTGCGGTCCGCCTCGGTGGCGGCGCCCGGCCGCCCGGAGAACGAGGACGCGGTGTTTCGGTTCGGTCCGCTGGTGGGCGTCCTCGACGGGGCGACCGTGCCGGAGGGCTTCGACACCGGGTGCGTGCACGGGCCCGCCTGGTTCGTCCGCCACCTGGCCGCCCGGATCGGGCTGGCCGTCGCCGCCCGGCCGGCGGCGACCCTGGTGAGCAGCCTCGCCGCAGCACTGCTGGCGGTCCGCGCCGACCACGGGGACGCCTGCGACCTGGACCATCCGGGGACCCCGTCGGCGACCGTCTGCCTGCTCCGGGAGGGCGGCGACGAGATCGACTACCTGGTGCTCTGCGACAGCCCGCTGGTCCTCGACGTCGGCGGCCGGGTCGAGGTGATCTCCGACGACCGGCTGGACGACGCGCTGGCCGACCTGCGCCGGATCGCGGCGGGACTGCCGGCCGGGGAGGTCGACGCGGAAACCCGGTTCCGGCAGGCGGTGCAGGTGCAGCGGGAGCGGATGAACCGCACCCACGGCTACTGGGTGGCCGCGACGGACCCGGACGCCGCGTACCACGCGGTCACCGGAACCCTGCCGCTGCGCGGGCCGAACGCGGTCCGCCGGGCGGTGCTGCTCTCCGACGGCGCGTCCAGTGCCGTGGAGCAGTTCGGCCTGTTCGACTGGGCCGGACTGCTCGACCTGGTGACCACGCAGGGGCCCGGGGCGCTCATCGACCGGGTACGCGCCGCGGAGCGCGACCATCCCGAACTGCTGCGCCGGCACAAGCGCGCCGACGACGCCTCGGCGGTGCTCTGCGAGTTCCCGTCCCGCACCTGAGCCGCGCGGCCCGGCCGGTGCCGGCGCTGGCCGCCGACAGCGGAGCGTGACGCGGAACACCCCGATGGGACGACCGGCCGGTACCTCCGACCGGAGGGTCATTCGCGGCCCAAAGGGCTGGACGACCGGCGGCGGTACCGGCAGACTGCGGCACTGTGACGGGTGCGGTACGACTGGAGCCACTGGACGAGCGGAACCTGGAGCCGTTGCTCTCCGTAGCGGTGGCCGAGGCGGAGGCGGGTGACGTGATGCCCCCGGTCGAGGCACCCGCCGGCTGGTCGCTGGCCCGTCGGGAGGCGTTCCGGGAGTTCCACCGGGCCAACTTCGCCGGGCTCGACGGTCCCACCCGCACCCGCATGTACGCGATCGTCGCCGGTGGCGAGGTGGTCGGCATGGTGCGGATGAGCCGCTGCGAGGAGCCCGGCGTGGTGGAGACCGGGATGTGGCTCGGGCGTTCGGCGCGCGGCCAGGGCCTCGGCGTCGGCGCCCTGCGCGAGTTGCTCAACGAGGCCGCCGCGGCCGGCATGCACGCCGTGGTAGCGGACACCACCCGGGACAACATCGGGGCCGTCCAGGTGCTGAAGAAATGCGGCGCGAAACTGCTCGAAAATGGCGAGAAAGTCCACGCCGAAATCTGCCTCGACGCCACTCCGCCGGCATTTTGACAATTCTTCGCGAGGTTTGATCCATCTCGCGTCCTTCCTGGTCGACCCGCTCTGACTGTCCGGTTTGCGGCCTTGATCGTCGACTGGACGACTCCTTCCCCTCCTTGTGGTAATGCGACCGGGAATTGCCGGGAAATGTTTTGTGCCGGGCCGGGCGGGTACTGCCGGCCGGGTCCGTAACAACGGGACGTCCCGACGCAGGACCGCCGTGCGCATTTCCCCGGTGCTGGTTTCCGGCCCTCGGTGGAGACGGGTCGTCCCGACCACCGGGGAGTGAAGGAGAACCGATGAAGAGCGGAATGCGGGTCGGCCTCGCGGTCGGCCTCGGATACGTCCTCGGCCGGCGGAAGAAGCTGCGTACCGCCCTCACCCTGGCCGCCGCCGTCGCCGCCGGGCGGGCCAGCCGTGATCCCCACCTGCTCAAGCGCGGTACAGACCTGTTGACCTCGGCCCCCCACCTGGCGGGCCTCGGCAAGCTGGGCAGCCCACTCGCCTCGGCCGGCAAGGCCGCCGCGACCGCCGCCGCCGGCAGCGGCATCGACGCCATCAGCGGCAAGCTGCGCGGCAGCGCGGACGCCCTGCGCCGCAGGTCCGGCGGGGGTGGGGGCGACGACGGGCAGCGGTCCGCGCCCGACGAGGAGCAGGAGCTGGGCGACCAGCCGCAGCCGGGTGAGGGCGGCACCGACCCGGCGACGTCGAAGCGGGGGCGATGACCATGGTGGCCAACGATCCCGGCGCCCTGGCCAACCGGGCGAAGGAGCAGCTCGGCGCCGACCTGCGGGACCTGGCGTCCGCGATCGGCGAGCGGGCCGTCTCGGTGGTCACCGAGCGGATCACCGGCGCCACCGGCCGGCTCAGCGAGTACGCGAAACAGGGCGGCGGCCCCGGCCTGATCGCGGCCGCCACCGGCGCGCAGCAGCTCGCCGAGGGCAAATCCCCCATGAAGGCCATGTTCCGGGCCGGCCTGGCCGGCGGTAAGGAGAAGGTGATGTCGGCGTTCGGTCGTGGCGGCGGCAAGGGTGGCAAGGGCGGCGGCAAGAAGCTCAAGGTCACCAACATCGTCGAGACGATCGAGGTCGGCGTGCCGGTCCGGGTCGCGTACAACCAGTGGACCCAGTTCGGCGACTTCCCGAGCTTCATGAAGAAGGTCGAACAGGCCGACTGCGAGTCCGACGAGAAGATGACCTGGAAGGCGCAGGTCTTCTGGTCGCACCGGAGCTGGGAGTCGACCATCGTCCGGCAGATCCCGGACCGGCTCATCCACTGGCGGTCCAAGGGTGAGAAGGGTTCGGTGGACGGCACCGTCAGCTTCCACGAGGTGACCCCCGACCTGACCCGCATCCTGGTGGTCCTGGAGTACCACCCGCAGGGGCTCTTCGAGCACACCGGCAATCTCTGGCGCGCCCAGGGCCGACGGGTCCGGCTGGAGCTGAAGCACTTCGTCCGGCACGTGATGACCAACACCGTGCTCGACCCGGACTCCGTCGAGGGCTGGCGGGGCGAGATCGAGGACTCCCAGGTGGTCAAGGACCACGAGACCGCGCTGCGCGAGGAGCAGGAGGCCCGCGAGGAGCAGGAGCAGCGGGGCCGGGCCGAGGAGGCCGAGGAGCAGCCGGAGGAGCCCGAGGAGGAGCGCCGGCCCGCCGAGCGCGGCCGCCGTCGACCGCCGGAGCGCCGCCGGCCACCGGCGGACGAGTACGACGCGTACGACGAGGGCGAGGACTACGACGAGGGGTACGACGAGGCGGAACCCGAGGAGGAGCCGCCGCCCCCGCCACGCCGGCGACCCGAACGGGCCCGCCGGCCCCAGCCTGCGCGCGAGGAGCCGGAGCGCCCCCGCCCGGCGGCCCGACGTGCCCCGGAGCCCCCGCGTCGCCCGGTGGTCCGCCGCCGGCGTGAGGAGCGTGGCGAGTGACGATCGCGACGACCGGCGGACAGGCCGGCGGCGCCCTGGAACGTGGCGGAGGCGGTGCCGGCGGGAGCAACCTCGCCGACGTGGTGGAGACGGTGCTGGACAAGGGCGTGGTGATCGACGCCCAGGTCTCGGTCGCCGTGGTCGGCATCCAGTTGTTGGAGATCAACGCCCGGATCGTGATCGCCAGCGTCGAGACGTACCTGCGGTTCGCCGAGGCGGTCGACCGGCTGAGCATCACCCCGAAAAACCAGAAGGGCCTGCCGGACCTGGTGGGGGACGCGGCCGGTGCGGCGACCAAAGGGAAGGCGATCTCCGGCCTCGGCAAGGCGGCCCAGGAGATCAGCGGCGCGGTGGCGGACTCGCTGAGCGACCGCGGCCGGGACCGGCAGCGGGAACGGCCACGCCGGCGCCGGGACGAGGAGCGGTGAGATGACCGAAGAGCAGACTCAGCCGGGCGGCGAACTCGGGCTGTTCATCTACGGCATCGTGCCGTCCGACGTGGAGCCGACCCCGGACGCGGAAGGGGTCGGCGACCCGCCGGGCGAGGTGGCCGCGATCCGGCACGGCGAGCTGGCCGCGCTGGTCAGCGAGGTCGGGTTGGCGGAGCCGCTGGGCCGCCCTGCCGACCTGACCGCGTACCAGACGCTGCTGGACGGGACGGCGGCCGTCGCGCCGGTGCTGCCGGTCCGGTTCGGCACGGTGGTGACCGGGCCGGACGCGGTCGAGGACCTGCTGGAGGCCCACCACGACCGGTTCGCCGCGGCCCTCGACGAGTTTGAGGACCGGGTGCAGTACACCGTGCACGGCCGCTTCGACGAGGAGGAGATGATCAGCGACTTCCTAACCGAGAACCCCTCCGCCGCCGCGCTCGCCGATCAGGTGCGCGGCCGGCCGGAGGCGGAGAGCCGGGAGGAGCGGATCCGGCTGGGCGAGATGATCAGCCAAGGGGTGGAACTGCGCCGGGAGGCGGAGAACCGGGCGCTGATCGACACGCTCACCCCGTACGCGGTGGCGCACGCACCGCGCCTGCCGAGCAGCGAGCTGGACGCGATGAACGTCGCCTTCCTGGTCGACGCCGACGGCGAGGAGGAGTTCGTCCGGGTGCTGGAGGAGTTCGCCGAGCAGCGTCGGGACCTGATCCGGATGCGGCTGCTCGGGCCGCTCGCCCCGTACGACTTCGTCAGCGCGCACCAGCTGGTGGAGTGACCGGTGGACATCCTCTGGACGCTGCTGACCCTGCCGTACGCCCCGGTGCGGGGGCTCACCTCGGTGGTCAAGGTGATCGCCCGGGAGGCGGAGTCGCGGCAGTACGACCCGGCCAACATCCGGCGCGAGCTGGAGGAGCTGGACCGGGCGGCGGACGCCGGCGACATCACCCCGGAAGAACGGGACCGGGGACAGCAGCGGGTCCTGGACCGGTTGACCAGTGCGGGCGACGCCGGGGCGGACACCGCCGCCACGCCGGCCCGCCCGCCCCGGCGGCGGCCCGCCCGCCGCCGGGCGGCGGGTCAGGCACGGCGAGTGGACCGGCGGGACGACCCCGAACGACGGCGAGGGAGGTGAGCGGGATGGCCCCAGGACGTGCCCGGGGAGACGGCGACCGCGAGCGCCGGCAGGAGCCGGTGCGGCAGGACGACCGGTACGACGACGAGGACTACGAGCCGGTCTCGGCCGCCGAGGCGGCCCGCGAGGGGCTGCGCCAGCTCGTCGGCCTGACCGGCAAGGACCCGCTCGGCGTCACCTCGATCCAGCCCACCGACGACGGCTGGCTGGTCGGGGTGGAGGTGGTGGAGGACCACCGCATCCCGGCCTCCACCGACCTGCTCGGCCTCTACGAGGTCGAACTCGACATGGCGGGTGGCCTGCTGGGCTACCGGCGGACGCGCCGCTACCAGCGGGGCAAGGGCGACGGGGGTTGAGATGACCAGTCCGCGGCCAGCGGTGGTGCAGAACACCGGCCAGGTGATGGGCGCCGGGCACGAGCCGGCCAACCTCGGCGACATCCTCGAACGGGTGCTCGACCGGGGCATCGTGATCGCCGGCGACATCCGGGTCAGCCTGCTCGACATCGAGCTGCTGACGTTGAAGCTGCGGCTGGTCATCGCCTCGGTGGACACCGCGCGGCAGATTGGCATCGACTGGTGGGAGCACGATCCGTGGCTCAGCTCGAAGGCCCGCCCGCCGGTCGAGCCGGGTCCGCGCGACCCGGAGCAGGTGGAGGCGGAACGCCGGCCCCGGGTGGCCCGGCGGGCGGCCGCACGGGAGGGGTGGAATGAGTACGGCACTTGATCCGGCGGTCACCGTCGGCGCCTGGCTGCACGGTGTGGTCCGCGACCCGGACCCGGCCGCGCTGGCCGCGGTCCCCGGCATGGACGGTGGGCCGGTGCGGGCCGTCCGGGCCGCCGGCCTGGCGGCGGTGGTCAGCGGCGCGCCGCTGACCGAGTACGGCGAGGAGGCGCTGCGCCGCAACCTGGAGGACCTGGCCTGGCTGGAGCGCGCGGCGCGGGCGCACCACGCGGTGGTGGACGCGCTCAGCCGGGCCGGCGCGGTGGTGCCGGCCCGGCTGGCCACCGTGCACCACGACGACACCCGGGTCGCCGCCATGCTCGCCGAGCGGCAGGCCGAGCTGGCCGCGACGCTGCACCGGCTGACCGGCCGCGGCGAGTGGGGCGTCAAGGGGTACGTGGTGCCGGGCGCCCTGCCCCGCACCGAGGCGGCCGACGGCGGGGGCGGGGCGGGCGCGGCGTACCTGCGGCGGCGCCGAGCCGAGCTGACCGCCCGCGACGAGGGGCAGCGGATCGCCGGGGAGGCCGCCGCGGCGGTGCACGCCGCCCTCGCCGGGTACGCCGCCGTCGCGCGCCGGCACGCTCCCCAGGACCGGCGGCTCTCCGGCGCCCCGACCGCCATGGTGCTCAACGGCGCGTACCTGGTGGAGACCGCCGGGGTGGCGGGCTTCGCCGCGCTGGTCCGGGAACTCGCCGACCGGTATCCGGAGATCCGGCTGGAGCTGACCGGCCCGTGGCCGCCGTACTCCTTCGTGGCGGACGGTCCGGAGGAGCCGGCGCACACCGTGCGGGAGCCGGCGTGGTGACCACCTCGCTCGCCCCGAGCAGTGCCGACGACCCGTTGGCCTACCGCCCGGTGGCGTTGGTCGACCTGCTCGACCGAGTGCTCGCCACCGGTGTGGTGATCTCCGGCGACATCACCCTGGCCATCGCTGACATCGACCTGGTCCGCATCTCGCTGCGCGCGCTGGTCGCGTCGGTCGGCGCGCTCACCCCGCCCGAGCTGCCCGACCCGCTCGGGGAGGCGCCGCCCGGTGCGGTCGGGTCGCCCGGTGTCGTGGTGCTGCCGGGGGAGGTCGGGTGACCGGGCCGGGGCCGCGCCGGGACGAGGCCGCCGACCTGGCCGCGGCGCTCGGCGAGACGGCCGCCTGGCAGGCCCCCCGGGTGACGCCGCTGGACCGGCGGCTCGCCGTCGACCGGGACTCCGTCGAGCGGGGGCTGGCCAGCCTCGTGCTCACCGTGATCGAGCTGCTGCGTCAGCTGATGGAACGGCAGGCGCTGCGCCGGGTCGACCTCGGCGACCTCACCGAGGAGCAGATCGAACGCGTGGGCGCCACGCTGATGGCGCTGGAGGAGCAGATGACCGAGCTGCGCCAGTACTTCGGCCTCGCCCCCGAGGACCTCAACCTCGACCTCGGCCCGCTGGGCCCGCTGCTGCCCACCGACTGAAGCCCCCGGCGGCCACCGCCACCCGCCAGGGCAGCGTCCGGCGGCGGACACCACCGTGAGCGTGATACCTCAGAGTCATCCTGATACCTCTGAGGTATCCCGCTCGTGAGGGGTGCGGTCCGCAGCGGAGCCGCGCGTCAGCGTGCCGCCTGCTTCTCCGCGTACGCGGCCAGCCAGGCCACCTGCGCCGGGTCGAGTGAGGGGCGCACCCGCCGCCGCGCGGTGGCCACGTGCGCGGCGGTGACCGTGGACGCGGCCAGCGACTCGCGCATCGCGGCCAGCGCGGCCTCCCGGACCAGCGCGGCGCAGTCCGCCGCCGAGAAGCCGTCCAGTTCCCCGCCGAGCGCGGCGAGGTCCACGTCCGGGGCGAGCGGCACGGTCCGGGACGCGGCGCGCAGGATCTCCGCCCGGGCGGGACCGTCCGGCGGCGGCACGTAGACCAGCCGTTCCAGCCGGCCGGGGCGCAACAGTGCGGGGTCGACCAGGTCCGGCCGGTTGGTCGCGGCGACCACCACCACGTTGCGCAGCGCCTCCACCCCGTCCAGCTCGGTGAGGAGCGCGGCGACCACCCGGTCGGTCGTACCCCCGTCGCTGGCCTGGCCGCGCACCGGGGCCAGCGCGTCCACCTCGTCGAGGAAGACCAGCGTGGGCGCGGCCTCGCGGGCCCGGCGGAACAGCTCCCGGACGGCGCGTTCGCTCTCGCCGACCCACTTGGAGAGCAGTTCCGCTCCCTTCACCGACAGCACGTTCGCCCGGCCCGACCCGGCCAGCGCGGTCACCAGGTAGGTCTTGCCGCACCCGGGCGGCCCGTAGAGCAGCACCCCTCGGGGCGGCTGCACGCCCAGCCGGGCGAAGGTGTCCGGATAGGTCAACGGCCACAGCACCGACTCGGTGAGGGTCTGCTTCACCTCGACCAGGTCGCCGACGTCGTCCAGGGTGACCGAGGCCAACTCCAGGGTGGACGCGGCCATGGTGGTCGGCCGGACCACCTCCAGCGCCGCCGTGAAATCGGCCATCGCCACCGTCGGCCGCTCGACGGCCTTCTGCCGCAGGGCCGCGCGGACCCCGGCCTCGCGCACCAGCGCGGCCAGGTCGGCGGCGACGAACCCGGGGGTACGACCGGCGACCTCGTCCAGCCGGACGTCCTCGGCCAGTGGCACCTGCCGGGTCAGCACGGTGAGCTGCTCGCGGCGCAGCGCCGGATCGGGCAGCGGGACGGTGATCCGCAGGGAGAGCAGGTCCGGGGCGCGCAGCGCCGGGTCGACCGCCTCGGGGCGGGAGGTGGTGCAGACCACCGCCGCCCCGGCGCGGACGGTCTCGACGATCGCCTGGCGGAACACGGTGGCCAGTGGACCGGGCTCCTCGGCCGGGGCCAGCGCCTCCACGTCGGTGACCAGGAGCACGGCCGGCCCGCCGGCGCGTACCTCGGTGGCGGCCTCGCGGAGCCGGCGGGCCGCCGCGTCGTTGCTCAGCGCGGCCAGCTCGGGCGCCCAGAGCGGGCGCACCCGTGCGCCGACGGCGGCGGCGACCGCCCGGACCAGCGCCGACTTGCCCGAGCCGGCCGGCCCGCTGAGCAGCACGCCGAGCGAGACGGTGGTGCCGAGCCGGCCCAGCACCTCGCGGTGGTGGAAGCCGAGGTCGAGCAGCTCGGTCAACTCCTCGGCCTGGGTACGCAGCCCGGGCAGCTCGTCCACGTGCGGCGCCTCGTCCGCCGCGACCGTCCCGCTCGGGGCCTGGGCCGTGCCCTTCCGGCCGGTCCCGGTGGTGGGGTGGGCGCCCGATCCCGAGCCGGGCGCGAGGCGGGCGGTGGTGGGGCGGGCCGGTCCCGGCGAGCCATGGGTGGCCGGGCCGTGCTCCCAGCCGACCACGGTGTCCATCGTGACCAGCGCGCCCGCATCCGGCTCGGCGTCCACGACGGTGAGCAGGGTGCTGGTCCAGGCGTAGCCGACGGTGTTGGCGAGGCTGCGCCGCGCGGCCTCGACCAGGCTGCGCACCGAGGCGTCCGGGAGCACGTCCTGCGGCAGCAGGGAGACGTCGTCGCCGGGGGTGACCATCTTGCCCAGCAGGGCGAGCCGCAGCATCTCCGGCGACACCGCGGCCACCACCGCCACCGGGCCGCTCAGCGTCACCCGGCGGGCGGGGACCACCGCCGCCGGCCCGATCGTCACCCGGCCACCGTCGCGCAGCCCGAGGTTGCCCAGTACCAGATCGTCGGCGTACAGCAGGGTGGCGCTCGCGGTCGGCTCGGCGGGCGCCACGATGCCGGCGGTCACCCGCCGGCCGGCCAGCCGCACCGGGTCGCCGGGGCGCAGCGCCAGCGCGGTCAGCACCTCCGGGTGCAGCCGTACGATGCCCCGTCGGGCGTCCAGCGCGGCAGGCCGCAGGCTCGCGGTGAGGGTCAGGTCCGGTTCGGCCACCGCCCGACAGTAGCGGCCCCCGACACGGCCCGCCCGGCCGTCACGGTCACCGGTCGTCGGCGAGCAGCGACGGGTCCCGGCGGACCATCTCGGCCAGCCGGGCCGCCTGGTCGGCGCCCGTCCCGTCCCGGCCCGCCGACCACACCGGCCCGGTGTTGACCGGCCTCGGCCAGGGCGGCGGGGGCGTGGCCGTGTTCTCCGCGGCGACCGTCACCGCCGTGTCCGCCCAGTCGACGCGCAGCGGGTACGTCCGGCCCTCGTGCTCCACCCGCACGACGACCGACAACCCGGGGTGCTCGGCCACCACCCGGCGGACCGCCTCGGCGACCTCCTCCACCGGGTCGCGCCCGTCGACGGCCGACCGTCCCACCCCGGTCCGCGCCACCTCCGGCCGGCCGGCCCCGTCCCACCCCGGGCCGTCCGACCGCCCGGGGTGGCCGGTCGCCTCGAAGGCGACGGTCGACGCCCCGGTCTCCTCGCCCGGCTCGCCCGCCCGGCGCCGCAGCGCCTCCTCCCGGCGGGCCAGCCGGGCCAGCGTCTCGTCCAGACCACCTCTCATCACGTCCCCCTTCTCCTGATGAACGGGTCATACCGGCGAGCGGTTCACGTTCCCCTCTCCCGGGTGGCCCGGTCCAGCGCGCTGTCCAGGACGACCAGCAGCGCGTCCCGCACCGAGAGCCGCTCCCGGGCGTCGAACCGCACCAGCGGCACGTGGTCGCCGATCGCCAGCGCCCACCGGATCGCCCCCAGGTCGTGCGTCAGCCGTCCGTCGAAGGCGTTCACCCCGACGACGAACGGCAGCCCGGCCCGCTCGAAGAAGTCGATGGCCGGGTAGCAGTCGTCCAGCCGCGCGCTGTCCACCACCACCAGCGCGCCGAGCGCGCCCCGGGCCAGGTCCTCCCACATGAACCCGAACCGGGCCTGCCCTGGCGTGCCGAACAGATAGAGCTTGAGGCTGCGGTCGATGGTGACGCAGCCGAAGTCCATCGCCACCGTGGTGGTGGTCTTCGCGCTCCGTACGCCCGGATCGTCCACGCCGATGCCCGCGCTGGTCATCGACGCCTCGGTGGTCAGCGGGGCGATCTCGGAGATCGCGCCGACCGTGGTGGTCTTGCCGACGCCGAAGCCCCCGGCGATCAGGATCTTCACCGGGATCGGCGGCCGGCCATTCGGCGCGGTCCGGGCCGCCCCGCCCGCGGCGGTCGGCGGCCGGTACGGCGGCGGCGGGGCCGCGGGCGGTACGGCCTGCTCACCGCCCGCCGGACTGCCGTAGCGGGTGGAGGCGCTGTTCGAGGAGACCCCGCCCAGCGGGGCGACCGGCCATTCAGGAGATCGCACGGAGTCCATCAATCACTCGCAGGATGATGTCGGGGTCGAGGGCGTCGTCGACGTCCCCGACGTGCACGTCGAGGTGGCCGGCGGCCCGCAGGTCGCCGACCAGGACGCAGGCCACGCCGAAGTGCATCCGCATCCGGGCGGAGATCTCGGCGACCGAGATCGGTTCACCGCAGAGCGCGATGATCGCCTGCAACTCCGGGGCGAGCCGGGCCGCCGGGGTGGTCGTCCACGGGCCGCCGTCCGGTCGCGCGGTCACCTGGGTCTCCAGACCGATCGCCGGGTCGGTGCCGGTGACCCGCCCGGCGGTGAGTACGAACGGTCGCGGGCCGGCCGGTTGCTCAGGCTGCGGATCGGGCCCGGGCGCCGGCCTCGTCGCCGGTACGCCCCCGCCGGTCGGTGCCGGCGTCCGCAGGTAGGGACGGATCCGGACCATCGGGTCCGGGTCCGGTTCCTCGCCGGCGGCCTGCGGGGTCATTGCTGAACGGCGTTCTTCAGCTCGGCGATGAGGGTCGGGCTGAGGGCGCCGCCGGCCCGCCCGGCGAAGAGGGTCATCTCGTACGCCACGGTGCCCAGGTTGGCCGACCGGTCGGCGACGACGCCGAGCACCGAGCCGCTGCTGATCGCGCTGATCAGCAGGTAGCCGTCGGCCATGTCCACGATCACCCGGTTCAGGCCGCCGAGGGCGTACCAGCTCGCCGCGCCGCCGGCCAGACTCGTCATGCCGGAGACGACGGCGGCGAGTCGCTCGGCGTTGGACCGGTCCTTGATGGCCGACATGGCCATCAGCAGCCCGTCCGAGGAGACGGCGATCGCCTCCAGGACACCAGCCGTGCTCGACGTGAACGAGTCCAGCAGCCAGTTGAAGGTGCGCGCCTCCGGGCTGAGGTCGGGCCCGGTGTGGGTCGGGTGGTCGACGTTGTCGTGCAGGAAGGGGCTGGTCACCGTGATGATTCCTCTTCGTCGTGGCGGTGGTCGGTGTTGACTTCACGCAGAGCACGGTCGACGCCCGCCTCGAACTGGCTGATCAGCTCCCGGACCTCGGTCGGGTCCTGCGGCGGCTGGCTCACCTGGGCCTGCTGCGGCGGGGTGACCGCCAGGTTGGCCCCGGGCACCCGTCGGCTCAGCCGTGGCCGGCCCGGGGTGGCGCCGAGGTCGGCCCAGCCGGACTGCTCGGCCCGGCGTACCCCAGACTGGACCTGCTCGACCAGTGCCCGGGCGGCGTCCGGGTCCGCGCCGGTGGCGTCCACCGGGCCGACCGCCGGCTCGGCCGGTGGCAGGGTCGCCCCCGGCACCCGCTGCCGGACGGTCGGCGTCCCGGCCCCGCCGGGCGGTGGCCAGGACGGCGGGGCGGCCGGCGCGAACAGCGACGGCGCGGGCGCCGCCGGGACGGGCGGCGCCTCCGCCCACGGTGGGTCGGCCGCCGGCGCGAAGAGCGACGGCGCGAGCGACATCTCCACCGACTGCGGCGCGGGGGCCGGCGGCCGGCCGGCGACCGGCACGTCCGCACCGGTCGGCGCGGGCCGGCCGGCGACCTGGTCGGGCCGGCGCCGTCGCGGCAACCCGCCGGGGGTGGCCGGGTCCTCCGCGGCGTCCGGGTCGGGCTGCCGGATCTTCAGGAACGCGGTGCCCCCGGTCGGGGCCGCCCCGGCGCCGAACGCGTCCCAGGATCCGCCGGCCGCCATCGTGCGGGTGGCCCGGCTCAGCAGCGCGGGATCGAAGGTGGCGGCCGGGCTGTCGGCCGGCGCCGTGGTGAGCGCGCGCCCCGACCGGGCCGGGTCGATCGCGGCGGCCGGCGACCGCCGGTCCCGAGCCGGTACGGCGGCCCGCGCCACGGTCGCGCCGGCCGGATCGGCCGGCCGTACCACCAGCAGCGCGTGCGGCACGTCCAGCCGGGCGGTGACCCCGCCGCCGGCGGTCGGGGCGAGGCGCACCGTCCAGCCGTGCCGGCGGGCCAGCCGGCCCACCACGAAGAGGCCGAGCACCTCGGTGGGGGCCAGGTCCAGCCGCTCCCGGCGGGTCAGCCGGGCGTTCTCCTCGGCCAGCCGGTCCTCGGTCATGCCGATGCCCCGGTCCACCAGGCAGATCCGGGCGCCGATCTCGGTCAGCTCGCCGGAGACCACCACCCGGGTGTGCGGCGGCGAGAAGACGGTGGCGTTCTCCATCAGCTCGGCCAGCGCCAGCACCAGGTCGCCGGCGATGGCGGGCGCGGCGGAAATCTCGGCCGCCACCCGCACGTCGACCCGGGTGTAGTCCTCGATCTCGCCCAGCGCCAGCCGTACCACGTCGGCCAGCGGCACCGGGGCGACGTGCCCGTCGCTGCCGGTCGCGCCGGAGAGCACCACCAGGCTGCCCGCGTTGCGGCGCAGCCGGCTGGAGATGTGGTCCAGCCGGTACAGGTGCGCCAGCCGGCCCGGGTCGGTCTCCTGCCGCTCCAGCCGGTCGATCAGCGCGATCTGCCGGCCAACCAGGTTCTGGGTACGCCGTCCGACGTGGCCGAACATCTGCGCCACGTTGCGCCGGCCGGCCACCTGGCGCTCGACCAGCCGGGCGGCGGTGCTCTGCACCCGCTCGAAGGCGCGGGCCAGGTCGCCGATCTCGTCCCGGGCCCGGACGTCGACCGGGTCGAGGCGTACCGGGGGGCCGCTGTCGGACTCGTCGTCGGCGACCCGCACCAGCTCGGCCTCGGCGACCCGGGCCACCCGGTCGGCGGAGCGGGTGAGTCGGGTCAGCGGCCGGGCGACCGTACGGGCCACCGCGACGCTGAGCAGCATCACGGTCAGCAGGACCAGGCCGGCCGCCCCGGCCACCAGCCAGGCCGCGGTGAGCGCCCAGCGCTTGTCGGCGGTGGTCTGGGCGATGACGTCGGCGACGATCTTCTTCTCCACGAACTGGCCGAGGGTGATCATCGAGCGGACCGACGGGAAGAGCGCGTCCAGCGGGACGTCCCGGATCGCCGCGATCGGGTCCTGGACACTGTCGACGAGGAAGGTCGGGCTGGTCCGGGCGGCCACCGCCGCGTCGTCCAGCAGCGCGAGCTGGTACTGCTCCGGGGTGATCAGGCTGCGGAACCGCAGGTTGTCCACCTGGAGCGCGGCCATGCAGGCGATGTAGGAGGCGGACACCCGCGGGTTGCTGGTCGCCTTGACCAGCACGATCAGGGTGGCGCAGGCGCCCAGCCCCTCGTCGGCCCGCAGCAGCGCGTCGAGCGCCAGCACCTGCCGCCCGGCGGGGACGGTGGTGTCCACCTTCGACGGCAGCTGCAACGAATCGATCAGGGCCATGTCGATCGGCCCGTACGCCTCCATCACCTGGCTCGGGGTGGCGGCGCGGGCGAGCACCAGGGTGCGCAGCTCGGCGAGTTCGTGCACCCCGTCCAGGGCGGCGGTGGTCTCGGCGGAGAGCCGGCCGGCGTAGTCGGCGCGCAGGTCGGCGACCCGGTCGTCCACCGTGGTCGCCTTCTGGATCAGCTCGCTGCGCTGCACCCGGCCGAGCAACAGCCCCACCGACATGACGCGTTCCTGCTGGAGGTCCTGGACCAGGCTGCCGATCCGGCTGGCGAGCCGCACGGTGTCGGCGGTCTCGCCGGCCCGCTGGGCGGCGGCGACCCGGTCGAGCACCACCGGTACGGCCAGCCCGACCGTGCTGAGCAGCGGGATGAAGACCAGCAGGACGAGCTTTCCCCGGATCCGGAGCCTACCGAGCAGCATCGAAGGGCCCCCAGCGTTCGGATCCGCCGTCGCGGCCCGAGCCGGCCGGCTGGAGCAGCCGGTGGTCCTCCGGGCGGATGCTCCGCTCCGCCGCCGGCGGCGCCCGGCGCTGCGGCTCGGGCACCGTGCCGGTGCCGCCGTCGCCCGCGCGCCGGGCCTCGGCGGCGTGCCGCCGCGCCCGCCGGTACGCGGCGATCAGCACGCCGGCGAGGACCAGCACGAGCAGCACCGCCGTGGCGGCGGCCCCGGCGGCCAGCCGGCGGTCCCGGTCGTACGACTCGATCCGTTCCTTCAACAGCGCGTCGAGCTGGTCGAGGATAACCGGCTGGAGCTGCCGGGCGGCGGACTGCGCGTTGAGCCGGGCGGCGGCGACCTGGCCGGGGTCGGCGAGCCCGGTCTTCGATCCGGCGCTCGGCACGGAGAAGGCGGCGAGCGCCTCGACGGCACGCTGGTAGGTGTCCAGCGGGGTGAGCACGTTGGGACCGAGGTCGGTGCTCTCCGAGCTGTCCACCGCCTCGCGCAGGTCGGCGACCAGGTCGGTGGCGGAGGCGAGCGCGCCGACCCGCAGCTCGGCCAGTTCGCCCTGGGTGCGGGCGCGTTCGGCGGCCGGCCGGGTGGCGCCGAGCGCGCTCAGGTCGGCGAGCCGGCCGGCGGCGACCATCGCGGTCGGCAGGTCCAGGCCGATGCTGTCCTGGAGGAAGAAGGAGTCCTGCCGGGGGTCGCGGACCAGACCGGAGCTCTCCCGCACCTTGCGGTGCAGGGCCAGCAGCAGGTCGGTGATCTCCCCGTACGCGACGAAGGCGGCCTCCGGGTCGGTGAGCGGCCGCTCCGGCAGCGCCTCCAGCTTGGCGCGCAGGCCGGCCCACCGCTCGTGGCTGCGCAGCTCGTCGCCGATGCGCACATCGACGCCGGCGGCGTCCCGGACGGCCCGGTCCAGCGCGTCGCGGCCGGCGGGGCGGCCGGCCACCGCGGCGGACTGGGCGTCCACCAGCGCCTCGGTCACCGGGCCGAGCGCGCGCAGGTACTCGACGCCGAGTCGTTCCCGGACCGCCAGGTTCCGGTCGTCGCCGGTGAGCCGGTGGTGCTGCGCGAAGAGGAAGGCCACCGGCGCCAGCATCGCCACGACGAGCAGCAGCGGCAGCACGCGGCCGGAGGGCCGTCGACGGACCCGCTGCGCGGGGACGGTCATGGGTCTGTCTCCTCCGGCGACGGCGGGGGATCTCCTCCGGGTGTCGGGGGTCGCCGAGGGAGTCCCGTACACCGGACCGGAAAACTAACCGACCCGGCCCTGGCTCATGCCGTGGTTGTTCAGTCAGTTTCGCGTCACTACGAGCGATGTCACATACCGTTCATCGATCGCCACGGAAAGTGTCGCCGGGGTGGCGTCATGGTCTGATCCGAGTCGATTTCGGAGCTAAGATCGGAATTCACGTGATCCGAAGTCGTCCCCCCGCTAATGGTCTGGACGGCGCGCGCTCGATCGACCCCGCTCGTCGATCGGACGAACCGGACGGACGTACGGAGGATCCCAGCCAACGCTCAGGAACCGGGCCGTACCGTGAGCCACATGAGATCACCGCTGTCGGCCGCGTGGCTGCGGCGCGTCCTGGCCAGCCGTCGCCGGGTCGCGGTCGCGTCGGTGGTCGTCGTGCTGCTGGTCGCCGCCGCCGTCTGGGCGGCCCGACCGGACCGGCCCGGCTTCCGCACCGAGTCCGCCCTGGTCACCGTCCGATCCGGACCGGCCGGCGACCAGCCGGTCGAACTGGACACCACGCTCTGGCTGCCCGACGACGCCTCGGCCGACCGCAGGGTGCCGGCGGTGCTGCTGGCGCACGGCTTCGGCGGTACGAAGGACTCGGTCCGGTCCGACGCGGAGGACCTGGTCACCCGCGGCTACGCCGTGCTGACCTGGACCGCGCGTGGCTTCGGTCGCAGCGGCGGCGAGATCCACCTGGACCACCCCGACTACGAGATCCGGGACGCCCAGCGGCTGCTGGACCGGCTCGCGGAGCGGCCGGAGATCCGCACCGACGCCGCCGGCGACCCCCGGGTGGGCGTGGTCGGCGGCTCGTACGGCGGCGGCCTGGCCCTGCTGCTGGCCGCCCAGGACCAGCGGGTCGACGCGATCGTCCCGATGATCACCTGGAACGACCTCTCCCGGGCCTTCCTCCCGGAGAGCACCGGCCGACCGGCGACCGACGGGGTGTTCAAGAGGGGCTGGGCCGGGATCTTCTTCGGCGGCGGCGGCAACGCGGGCTCCGGGCCGGCCGGGCTCTCCGGCACCTCGGCCGCCCAGCCGGAGGGCGCTCCCGCTTCCGCCGGACCGGCCAGCCCGGCGCCGGGCGCGGGGCCGGGCACCGGTCCGGGGCCCGGTCCCGCGCCGGCCGCCGACCCGTCCTGCGGCCGGTTCGCCGCCGACGTCTGCGCCGCGTACCTGCGGATCGCCACCACCGGGCGGGCCGACCAGGCGGCGGTGGACCTGCTGCGCCGCTCCTCCCCGGCCGGCGTCCTCGACCGGATCAAGGCGCCGACCCTGCTGGTGCAGGGCGAGGCGGACAGCCTCTTCCCGCTGACCGAGGCGGACGCCAACGCGCGCGGCATCGCCGCCGCCGGCACCCCGGTGCGGGTGGCCTGGTTCACCGGCGGCCACGACGGCGGCACCGGGCCGACCAGCGACTCCGACCGGGTGAAGTTCCTGACCGCGCAGTGGCTCGACCACTACGTCAGGGGCGAGGGGGCGGCTCCCGGCGACGGCTTCACCTTCTCCCGGATCGCCGGCTTCGACGCCCTCGACCGGGGGCTGGTGGCCACCGGCTACCGCACCGCCGACTACCCGGGCGTCGCCGGGGACGCGCGGCGCGAGGTCGCCGTCACCGGCCCGGCCCAGCCGATCGCCAACCCGCCGAACGGCAACCCGGCGGCGATCTCCTCGGTGCCCTTCGCCGGCGCGCTCGGCTCGCTGCTCGGCGGGGTGGCCGGCGACGTTCCCGGCCAGCACGCCCGGTTCGAGTCGGCGCCGCTGGCCGACGCGGTGGACGTCGCCGGGTCACCCACCTTCGCGCTCCGGGCGGCCTCGCCGACCGGTGAGGCGGTGCTCTTCGTCAAGCTCTACGACGTCGACCCGAACGGCGCCGCGACGCTCCCCGACGGCCTGGTCGCCCCGGTGCGGCTGACCGGCCTGCCGAAGAGCCTCGACGGCGCGCGGCCGGTCACCGTCACGCTGCCGGCGATCGTCCGCCGGATCGAGGCCGGGCACCGGCTGCGGGTCGTGGTCGCCACCTCCGACCAGGCGTACACCACGCCCGCCGAGCCGACCGTCTACACGGTGGGCACCGGCGACGCCCCGGTGAGCCTGCCGACGGTCGACGCCGAGCCGATCCCCACCACCGCCACCGTCTGGCGCTGGGTGCTGGTCGGGCTGCTCGCCGCCATCGCGGTCGGGCTCGCCGTGGTCGTCGCCGTCGCCCGCCGCCGGCACCGCCGCCAGGACAGCTCGGTCCACCCGGAGTACGCGGGCGTCCCGCTCGCCGTCCGCCAGCTCCGCAAGGAGTACGCCGACGGCTTCGTCGCCGTCACATGCGTGGACTTCGAGGTGCACCCCGGGCAGGTGGTCGGCCTGCTCGGGCCGAACGGCGCGGGCAAGACCACCACCCTGCGGGTGCTGATGGGGCTGACCCAGCCCACCGCCGGGGAGATCTACGTCTTCGGGCACCGGCTGGTGCCGGGCTCGCCGGTGCTGTCCCGGATCGGCGCGCTGGTCGAGGGGCCCGGCTTCCTGCCGCACCTGTCCGGGCTGGAGAACCTGAGGGCGTACTGGCGGGCCACCGGGCGGCCGGCTGCCGACGCGCACTTCGACGAGGCGCTGGAGATCGCCGGACTGGGCGACTCGGTGCACCGGCGGATCAAGAACTACAGCCACGGCATGAAGCAGCGGCTGGCCATCGCGCAGGCCATGCTCGGCCTGCCGGAGCTGCTGGTGCTGGACGAGCCGACCGACGGGCTCGACCCGCCGCAGATCGCCGAGATGCGCCGGGTGCTCCAGCGGTACGCCACCGACGGCCGGGCGGTGCTGGTCTCCAGCCACCTGCTCGCCGAGGTGGAGCAGACCTGCACCCACGCGGTGGTGGTCAACAAGGGCCGGATCGTCGCCTCCGGTCCGGTCGAGGAGATCGTCGGCGATTCGCCGAGCGTGCTCTTCGACGTGACCGACCCGGCCGCCGCGCGGGTCGTGCTGGACCGCCTGAAGGGGGTCCGGGTGCTGCCCGACGGTGACGGCGGCCTGGTGGTCGACACCAACGGCACCGCACGCAGCGAGGTGGTGGCGGAGCTGGTCCGGGCCGGGATCGGGGTGGACCGGGTGGTGCCGCGGCGCCGCCTGGAGGACGCGTTCCTCGCCCTGGTGGGCGAGAACTCTCGGGGAAGCGGGGACCGGTGATGGCGGGCTCATCCATCGACACGGCGGGTCCGGCCGACGCCGGCCGGGTCGGACCGGGCGGGGCGGCCGCCGGCTACCGGCCGTCGGCGACCCTGCCGTTCGCGGCCGAGTTCCGCCGGCAGGCGTCGCGGCGGCGTACCCAGCTCGCGCTGGCGTTCATGGTGCTGCTGCCGCTGATCATCCTGATCGCCTTCCAGTTCGACTCCGGCGACGACGACGACAACGGGCGCAACGAGTTCGGCAGCCTGGTCGAGCTGGCCACCTCGGGCGGGCTCAACTTCACCCTCTTCTCGATCTTCGTCTCGGCGTCGTTCCTGCTGGTCGTGGTGGTGGCCCTGTTCTGCGGGGACACCGTGGCCAGCGAGGCGAGCTGGGGCAGCCTGCGCTACCTGCTGGCGGTGCCGGTGCCCCGGTCCCGGCTGCTCGCGGTGAAGCTGCTGGTCGCGCTCGCGTACTCGGCGCTGGCCCTGCTGCTGCTGGCCGGCACCGCCCTGCTCGCCGGCACCCTGCGGTACGGCTGGGAGCCGCTGCGCAGCCAGGTCGCGGCGGAACTGGCGCCGACCGACGGGCTGCTGCGGCTGCTGGCGGTGCTCGGCTACCTGGCGGTCGTCCTGCTGGTGGTGGCCGGGTTGGCCTTCCTGCTGTCGGTGACCACGGACGCCGCGCTCGGCGCGGTCGGTGGCGCGGTGCTGCTCTGGATCCTCTCCAGCATCCTGGACCAGATCACCGCCCTCGGCGGGCTGCGCAACTTCCTGCCGACGCACTACAGCACCGCCTGGCTCGGCCTGCTCTCCACTCCGGTGCAGACCGACGACGTGGTGCGGGGTGCGATCTCGGCGGTGAGCTACGCGACGCTCTTCTGGGGGCTGGCCTTCTGGCGGTTCACCCGAAAGGATGTCACGAGCTGACGGCGGGGGCGATCTGAGCGTTACCTCCCACGGACGACGCGTTCGTTAACAGAAAATTCATAAGGTCGGATATTTCCTGGCTGATCCTGGGTGCACCGTTCCACTCACCCGGAGGTAGCGAGATGAATCTCGACCGGTTCAACGGACCCGCCCTGTCCCTCTTCCGCATGGTCATCGGCCTGCTGTTCCTCTGCCACGGCCTGTCGTCGCTCTTCGGCGTGCTCGGTGGCGCCCGCGGCACAGGCGAGTCGCTGCCCGTGGGGCAGTGGCCGGGTTGGTGGGCGGCGTTGATCCAGGCGGTGTGCGGTGCGCTGGTGCTGGTCGGGCTCCTCACCCGGCCCGCCGCGCTGCTCGCCTCCGGCTCGATGGCGTACGCCTACTTCGTGGTGCATCAGCCGGACGGGCTGTTGCCGATACACAACAACGGCGAGCTAGCCGCCCTGTTCTGCTGGGCGTTCGCCCTGGTGGTCGTGCTCGGGCCGGGCAGTTGGGCGCTCGACCGCCTGATCGGTCGACGCCGCGCCGGCGTGGCCACCCCCGCGCCGGCGGGCCGGAACTCCGTACCCGCCTGACCCGCCGGCCGCCCGCCGCCGGAGCCGTTCCGCGCGGCTCCGGCCGCAGGCGGTCAGGGCGAGTACGGCGCGTCGGTGTGGCCCACCTCGGCCAACGTCGTGCCCGAGAGCTGGTACGTCGACGTGCGCCTGATGTCCAGCTCGGCCATGCTCCTGCCGTCGCTGCGGGTCCGCCAGACGACGGTGGCCTGCTGCCCGGCCACCTTGACCGACAGGACCGGGGTGCGGTCGCCGAGATCGGCCAGCGCCCGGAAGGCCGGCTTGCCACCGCTGTTGCGCCAGACGAGCACGGTGAAGAAGGTGCCGCTGCCCCCGCCGTTCAACGCGACCACGCCGACCGCGTCGGCCGCCCCGTCCCCGTCGAGGTCGCCGATCCCGCACGGCTTCTGCAACAGCACGGTCGCGCCGTCCTCGCCGGACCACCGGCCCTCGGTCAGCGGCAGGTGGTCCGGGTAGCCGTTGTAGGGCACCTTGGCGCTGCCGACGTGCGCACCGGCGAGCTGCTTGCAGGTCAGCGCCGGGGCGGCGGGCGGCTTCGGCTTCGCCGTCAGGGTCTCCGCCGGAGCGGGCGCGGCCGGCGCCGCCGTGGTCGGCGTGGCGCTGGGGGCGATGGCGGCCGGAGCCGCGGCGGTGGACGCGTCCACCGACGGGGTGACGGTGGTGGACCCCCCGCCACCCACGGCCTCAGCTCACAGCGTGGGAACCGGGGTCGGGTTCGGGCCGCGGAACTCCTAGACTCGGTGGCACAACTGCATACCTCATCCAGAGGGGCTGAGGGATACGGCCCGACGACGCCCCGGCAACCACCCGCACGCTCGATGACGAGCAGGCGCGGGCAGGTGCCAATTCCGTCCCCGCCGCAGGGTGCGATGCGGGGAAAGATGAGAGGACTCTCGACATGACGTCGACGCTTCCCGCCGCCCCCGGCATCGACACCACCGCCAGCCCGGCCCGCGCCCTGGTCTGCCGCGCCTGTTCCGCGCGCTACCCGCTCGCCGCCCAGCACGCCTGCTACGAGTGTTTCGGGCCGCTGGAGGTCGACTACGACACCGCCGCCCTGGCCGCCGTCACCCGGGAGCGGATCGAGGCCGGCCCGCAGAACATCTGGCGGTACGCCGCACTGCTCCCCGCCGGCCAGGACCCGGCCACCCGGGTGACGCTCGACCCGGGGCTGACCCCGCTGGTCGCCGCCCCGCACCTGGCCGCCGAGCTGGGCATCACCGCGCCGCTCTGGGTCAAGGACGACAGCGCCAACCCGACCCACTCGTTCAAGGACCGGGTGGTCTCGGTGGCGCTGACCGCCGCCCGGGCGCTCGGCTTCACCCGGTTCGCCTGCGCCTCCACCGGCAACCTGGCCAACTCGGTGGCCGCCCACGCGGCCCGGGCCGGCGTGCCCTCGGTGGTCTTCATCCCCGGTGACCTGGAGCAGGGCAAGGTGGTCACCACCGCCGTCTACGGCGGCGAGCTGGTCGCCATCGACGGGTCGTACGACGACGTGAACCGGCTCTGCGGCGAGCTGGTGGAGACCGACGAGTTCGAGGACACCGCGTTCGTCAACGTCAACGTCCGCCCGTACTACGCGGAGGGTTCCAAGACCCTCGGCTACGAGGTGGCCGAGCAGCTCGGCTGGCGGATCCCCGCCCAGGTGGTCATCCCGATGGCCAGCGGCGAGCTGCTCACCAAGATCGACAAGGCGTTCTCCGAGCTGGTCGAGATCGGCCTGGTCGAGGCGCCGGCCGGTGGCTGGAAGGTCTTCGGCGCCCAGTCCGCCGGCTGCAACCCGATCGCGGTCGCGCTGCACGGCGACAGCGACACCATCGTCCCGGTCAAGCCGACCGGCATCGCCAAGTCGCTCAACATCGGCGACCCGGCCGCCGGCCTCTACGCCCTGGAGGCCGTGCGCCGCACCGGCGGCTGGATGGAGTACGTGGACGACGAGGAGATCCGGGCCGGCATCCGGCTGCTCGCCCGGACCACCGGGGTGTTCGCCGAGACGGCCGGCGGGGTGACGGTGGCGGTGCTGCGCAAGCTGGTCGAGTCCGGCCGGCTCGACCCGACCGCGGAGACCGTCGTGTTCAACACCGGCGAGGGCCTGAAGACCATCGACGCGGTCGCCGGCCAGGTCGGCCCGACCCACCGGATCAAGCCCTCGCTGCGCGCCGCCCGCGACGCCGGCCTCCTCGCCTGACGCCCGCTTGATCGACCCCCGTCTGCGGCGTGTCGCGCCCTCCTGCCGCCGGGACACCGCGACCCGCCGCAAACGGGGGCAATGGTGGGCACCGGCGTAGCCGGAGCGGGGCGGGGGCCGGCCGGGCGGGGGATGGGCGGATCGCCCGGACGGGGGATCGGGTCGATCCGCCGGGTAACTGGCTTTTCGCTGTGAGTGTGGAAAACCCGCCGACAAGGACTTGACGACAGGAACCGGACGGCGCAAGATGCTCCGTGCGGGAGGGCGATCCGCCGGAGACTTTGAGTTCTTACGACCCAACGCCGGAGGCGTTGTGTGGACGTCCCTCCCGACCAACGTCCGAACGGGCCAGCGAGAAAATCGCTGGCCCGTTCGCTTTGCGGTGCCGCAGGCTCACCGGCATGGGCATCTCCATCACGCCGCTGGAGCCGAACGACCAGACCGCCGTCGACGCGGCGTACCGGATCGGGGCGGCGGTCACCGACGCGGACGCGCCGGACCTCCCGCCCTACTGCCGGCGGCGCTTCGAGGCGCTGGTCCGGTACCCGATGCCGGGCCTCGTCGTGCACTGGGCGCTGGCCCGGCTCGACGGGGTCCCGGCCGGCTGGCTCCGCCTCGAGCTTCCGCAACTGGACAACACCGACAACGCCGTCGCCGAGCTGATGGTGCATCCGGCGTACCGGCGGCACGGCGTCGGCCGGGCCCTGCACGAGCACGGGGTGCGGCTGCTGCGCGACGCGGGGCGCAAGCGGGTGGCGGGGGCGGTCGCCTCGGCTCTGCCCGGCGGCCCGGCGCGCGACCCCGCCGGAGCGGCCTTCGCCGCCGTGGTCGGCGCCCGTCCCGCGCTGGCGGCGGTACGCCGCCGGCTGGACACCACCGCGCTCGACCGGGCCGCCTTGGACACCCTGCTGGCCGGTGCCCGGAGCGCGGCCGCCGGGTACCGCGCGGTCCGCTGGCACCAGTCCACCCCCGAGGAGTACGTCGACGACGTCGCCTACCTGGAGGGCCGGCTGATGACCGACGCGCCCCTGGGCGACCTGGAGTGGGAGCAGGAGCGGGTCGACGCGGACCGGATCCGGGGCGTCGAGCGGGCGCTCGACCTCCGGGGCAGCCGCCGCTACCACGTCGCGGCGGTCGACGAGCGCTCCGGCCGGCTGGTCGCCTGGAGCATGCTCAGCCTCGGCGCCAGCGCGGACTGGCACGCCTGGCAGCAGATCACCATCGTCGACCCGGCCCACCGCGGCCACCGGCTCGGTCTGCTCACCAAGATCGAGAACCTCGGGCACGCCCTGGCGTACGAGCCGGCGCTGCGCGCGATCGACACCTTCAACGCGGCGGAGAACGAGCACATGATCCGGATCAACGAGCAGCTCGGCTTCCGGCCGGTCGACGCCTCGACGGAGTGGCAGCTGGCGCTCTGACGGGTGACGATCCCACTTGTGACACTGCTCTACTGATCTGGGGCCTACCTGTTGCATGATGGCGGGCATGACGGAGACCCCGCACCCCCTGTACGACAGGCACGCCGACACCCTGAACCGTGCGCTGACCGCCATCACGGAGCGGGGATACTGGTCCGCCTATCCCGAGTCACCCAGCCCCCGGGTGTACGGCGAGACCGCCGCCGCCGACGGCAAGGCCGCCTTCGAGGCGTACCTGAACGGCGACTTCCCCCTCGACCAGCCCGGCTCGGGCGACCGGGTCGCCACCGAGACCAGCCCCTTCGGGCTGGAGCTGAACGTGCGCTACCCGCACGCCGGCGCCGACGAGCTGGTCGCCGCCGCCTCGGCCGCCCTGCCGGCCTGGCGCGACGCCGGCCCGCAGACCCGGGTGGGCGTCTGCCTGGAGATCCTCGACCGGCTGCACAAGCACATCTTCGAGCTCGCCAACGCGGTGCAGTTCACCAGCGGCCAGGCGTTCGTGATGGCCTTCCAGGCCGGCGGCGCGCATGCGCTGGACCGCGCGCTGGAGGCGCTCGCCTACGCGTACGCCGAGATGACCCGGCACCCGGGGACGGCCGGCTGGGAGAAGGCGGCCGGCAAGGGCGACCCGCTGCGGATGACCAAGACGTTCCACGTGGTGCCCCGGGGCGTGGCGCTGGTGATCGGCTGCAACACCTTCCCCACCTGGAACTCGTACCCGGGTCTCTTCGCCTCGCTGGTCACCGGCAACCCGGTGGTCGTCAAGCCGCACCCGCGCGCGGTGCTGCCGCTGGCCATCACCGTCCGGTACGCCCGCGAGGTGCTGGCCGAGGCCGGGTTCGACCCCAACCTGGTGCTGCTCGCCCCCGAGGGGCCGGGCGAGAAGCTCGCCTCCACCCTGGCGCTGCACCCCGCCGTGAAGATCGTCGACTTCACCGGCTCCACCGAGTACGGCGACTGGCTGGAGGCGAACGCCCGGCAGGCGGCCGTCTACACCGAGAAGGCCGGCCTGAACACGGTGGTGGTCGACTCCACCGACGACTTCGCCGGGTTGTGCCGCAACCTCGGCTTCACGCTGACCCTGTACAGCGGCCAGATGTGCACCACCTCGCAGAACATCCTCATCCCGGCCGGCGGCATCGAGACCGACCAGGGGCACAAGAGCTTCGACGAGGTGGCCGCCGGCATCGCCGGCGCGGTCGGCAAGCTCACCGCCGACCCGGCGCGCGGGGTCGAGCTGACCGGCGCCATCGTCAACGACGGGGTGCTGGAGCGGCTCGACGAGGTGACCAAGGTCGGCGAGCCGGTGCTGGAGTCGCGTACCGTCGAGCACCCGGCGCTGCCCGGCGCGGTGGTGCGGACGCCGGCCATCGTGAAGCTGGCCGCCGACGACACCGCGACCTACGGCCGGGAGTGGTTCGGGCCGATCTCCTTCGTCATCGCCACCGATTCCACCGCGCACAGCCTGGAGATCATGCGCGCGACGGTGGGGGAGAAGGGCGCGCTGACCGCCGCCGTCTACTCCACCGACGAGGCCGTGCTGGACGCGACCGAGGCCGCCGCGGTCGACGTCGGTGTGCACCTGTCCTGCAACCTGACTGGCGGGGTCTTCGTGAACCAGTCGGCCGCGTTCTCGGACTTCCACGGCAGCGGCGCCAACCCGGCCGCGAACGCCGCGCTGACCGACGGCGCGTACGTGGCGAACCGGTTCCGGATCGTGCAGAGCCGGCGGCACGTGTAGGCCTTCGCCTCGGGGCTAAGCCTTCGCCCCGGGTCCAGGTCGGGGTTTCCGGGGGAGCCCGCCCGCTCCAGGCGGTCAGGCTTGATCCTTCCGCGGGCGGGCTCCCCCGGAAACCCGTGCGGCGTGCGCTTCGGGCGTCGCTGCCGGGACCGGGGGTGTGGATCATCGGGGTGCTGCCCTGCTTTGTGTCCTTTGTCCCTGGGGCGGGCCGGGCACTGCCTCCAGCGGGTGTGGCTCGTTGGGGTGCTGCCCTGCGTGAGGGCCCTGTTTTCGGGGTCAGGCGGGGCGGCGCATCTGGAGTTCGCGCATGGCGGGGACGGTGGGGTGCGGCACGCGTACGCCGGTGTCGGTGAAGCCCAGCCGCTGGTAGGCGCGGTAGGCGCGGTCGTTGCCGACCACCACCTCCAGCAGGAGTTCCGGGCGGCCGGCGGCGCGGGACCAGGCGGCCACCCCGTCGATCAGGTCGGCGAGCAGGCCGCTGCCCCGCCAGGTGGGGGTCACGTAGACGGCGTAGACGACGGTCAGGCCCGGCTCGTCGGGGGAGGCGGTGCCGCCGGCGTGGCCGACCAGCCGGCCGCCGGGGTCGGCGACGAACTGCGCGGTGTGGTCGCCCCGGGAGACGTACGCGATCCGGGCCGCGTAGTCGGCGTGCGGGCGGGCGGCAGCCTGGGCGACGGTCTCCAGGAACGCCAGCGGCGCGTCCGCGAGCATCTCCAGCCGCAGCGCCCGCATCCGGGCGGCGTCCTCGGGGCGTACCCGGCGGACGGTGGCTCTCCGGGCTTCCGGCGGGGCCGGGGCAGGTGTCATGTCCGCATGCATACCGCAGCGACCACCGCCGATGGGCGGACGGTCGGCGGAGCCCTGGAATATGCCCGATTCGTGGTCGTGCGCGGCCGTCACGCCTCGTGTAGCGTGCGATTTCGGTCACCGATTCAGCGGCCCTCACCGATCGCCGAAGCGGTGGTCCTCCGGTGCCGGTCCGCCGGCCCCGGGGTCGTGGAACGCCGCGCAGAGTGAGGAAGTGCACCGTGGCACAGGGCACCGTGAAGTGGTTCAACGCCGAGAAGGGCTACGGCTTCATCGCCGTCGACGGCGGCCAGGACGTCTTCGTCCACTTCTCCGCCATCGAGATGGACGGCTACAAGGCGCTGGACGACGGGCAGCGGGTGGAGTTCGACATCGCCCAGGGCCAGAAGGGCCCGCAGGCCGAGCGGGTGCGCGTCATCGCCTGAGTCGCGTCCGGTTCCGCTCGTCGGCCGGCCCCCCACGGGGCAGCGGCGCGGGCGGGCACCAGGGAAGATCGTGGGCCGATCCAGCCGTCGCTGAGGAGTGCTCATGTCGGACCAGTCCCCGTCGGGTCCGCCCGGACCCGATCCCGTGGACCCGCCCGCGCCGGGCGGCCCGGTCGGGCCCGCCGGCCCGTACCAGGGTTGGGTCTTCCCGCCCACCGGCGGCTACCCGCCCGGCGCCGACCCGTACGCCGGCTTCCCGCCGGGCTACCCGCCGTACGCCGGCCACCTCCCGTACGGCTGGCCGGCCGCCGGCGGCTGGGACCCGGCCGACCCGCTGGTGAACCCGCCGTACGCCGGCGTCGACGGCTGGTTCACCCGGTGTGCCGGCGCGCTGCGCCGGGGTTGGCGCACGCTGCTGCCGCTCATGCTGCTCACCCAGGCGCTTCCCGCCGCGGTGGTCTCGATCATCACCCTCGGGTTGGAGCCGTCCTCGCGGTTGCCGGCCGACGGTTCGCTGCCCCCGGGTTACCTGGGTGACTTCCTGACCTTCGGGGGCGCCACGCTGGTCGCCGCCCTGCTGCTCTACCTGCTGCAGAGCGTGGGCTGGGCGGCCGGCACCTGGGTGGTCACCCGGCAGGCGGCCGGCGAGCCGGCCGACCTCGGCGGCGCGCTGCGCTACGGCCTGCGCCGGGCACCCGGGCTGTACGGCTGGACCCTGCTGGTCGGCGTGATCGTCACGGCCGGTATCTGCTTCTGCGTGCTGCCCGGCGTCTACCTCGCGTTCGCCCTCGCCCTGGCCGGGCCGGTCTACCTCTTCGAGCGGCAGAACCCGATCGGCCGCTCGTTCCGCTTCTTCCACGACCGGCTCGGCATGGTGCTGGGCCGGGTCGGGCTGGTGGCGGTGGCGGTCGTCCTCGGCGGCGTGCTGGGCGCGGTGCTGGAGGCCGTCGGCACGGCGCCGCTGGGCACCGACCCGTTCGCGGCGCCGGCCACCGCGGTGGGCGCCGTCGCGGTGGTCGCGCTGGTCGCGGTGCTGGTCGTCCCGGTCTACCTGGTCCAGCTGGTCGGGCTGGTCGTGGCGTACGCCGAGCAGCGGGCCCACGAGGGGCCGGTGAATGCCGCGCGACTGGCGGCGGAACTCGGCTGACCGGCCCGATCGTGCTTGCACTCGGCAGGGGAGAGTGCTAAACAAGTCATTGGCACTCGCATACCGTGAGTGCCAATGGTCGGGACGGTGGGGCCAAGGTTCCAGCGGCGTTGGAGACGCCGATGGGGCACACGGCCGGTCGTCGCGGGCTATCCGGCCCGGCCGAAGGACGTCGTCGTCGCCAGGTGGCGACGTCCCAAGGTGCGTACACCAGGCGGCCCATCCGGGGCACAAATACTCGGGTGGCCCGTGAGTGTCCAGGAGGACAACGCCGTATGGCCAAGATGATCGCGTTCGACGAAGAGGCGCGCCGCGGCCTCGAGCGGGGCATGAACCAGCTCGCCGACGCCGTGAAGGTGACGCTCGGCCCCAAGGGCCGCAACGTCGTGCTCGAGAAGAAGTGGGGTGCCCCCACCATCACCAACGATGGTGTGAGCATCGCCAAGGAGATCGAGCTCGAGGACCCGTACGAGAAGATCGGCGCCGAGCTGGTCAAGGAGGTCGCCAAGAAGACCGACGACGTCGCCGGTGACGGCACGACGACGGCGACCGTCCTGGCCCAGGCCCTGGTCCGCGAGGGCCTGCGCAACGTGGCCGCCGGCGCCAACCCGATCGCCCTGAAGCGGGGCATCGAGGCCGCCGTGGCCAGCGTCTCGGAGGAGCTGCTCAAGCTCGCCAAGGACGTCGAGACCAAGGAGCAGATCGCCTCCACCGCCTCCATCTCCGCCGGTGACAACACCGTCGGCGAGATCATCGCCGAGGCGATGGACAAGGTCGGCAAGGAAGGCGTCATCACCGTCGAGGAGAGCAACACCTTCGGCCTGGAGCTCGAGCTCACCGAGGGC
Organism: Micromonospora sp. U56; assembly: GCF_018070095.1. Classification (NCBI taxonomy): domain Bacteria; kingdom Bacillati; phylum Actinomycetota; class Actinomycetes; order Micromonosporales; family Micromonosporaceae; genus Micromonospora; species Micromonospora sp. U56. The sequence continues at coordinate 184,135 of NZ_JAGPYL010000001.1, read as the reverse complement.
ATGCGCTTCGACAAGGGGTACATCTCCGCGTACTTCATGACCGACCCGGAGCGTATGGAGGCCGTCTTCGACGACCCCTACCTCCTGATCGTCAACAGCAAGATCTCGTCGGTCAAGGACCTGCTCCCGATCCTGGAGAAGGTCATGCAGTCGGGCAAGCCGCTGCTGATCATCTCCGAGGACATCGAGGGCGAGGCCCTGGCGACCCTGGTCGTCAACAAGGTCCGGGGCACCTTCAAGTCGGTCGCCGTCAAGGCGCCGGGCTTCGGTGACCGCCGCAAGGCCATGCTGGCCGACATCGCCATCCTCACCGGTGGCCAGGTCATCAGCGAGGAGGTCGGCCTCAAGCTGGACGCCGTCGGCCTCGACATGCTGGGCCGCGCCCGCAAGGTCGTGGTGACCAAGGACGAGACCACCATCGTCGACGGTGCCGGCGACGCCGAGCAGATCCAGGGCCGGGTCAACCAGATCCGGGCCGAGATCGACCGGAGCGACTCCGACTACGACCGGGAGAAGCTGCAGGAGCGCCTGGCCAAGCTGGCCGGCGGTGTTGCGGTGATCAAGGTCGGCGCGGCCACCGAGGTCGAGCTCAAGGAGCGCAAGCACCGCATCGAGGACGCCGTCCGCAACGCGAAGGCCGCTGTCGAGGAGGGCATCGTCCCGGGTGGTGGCGTCGCGCTGGTGCAGGCCGGCAAGACCGCCTTCGACAAGCTGGACCTGGCCGGCGACGAGGCGACCGGCGCGCAGATCGTCAAGATCGCGCTCGACGCCCCGCTGCGGCAGATCGCCGTCAACGCCGGCCTCGAGGGTGGCGTGGTCGTCGAGCACGTCCGCAACCTCGAGCCGGGTCACGGCCTCAACGCCGCCAACGGTGAGTACGTCGACCTGCTGGCCGCGGGCATCATCGACCCGGCCAAGGTGACCCGCTCGGCGCTGCAGAACGCCGCGTCGATCGCGGCGCTCTTCCTCACCACCGAGGCCGTCGTGGCGGACAAGCCGGAGAAGACCCCGGCCGCCCCGGCTGGTCCGGGTGGCGGGGACATGGACTTCTGAGTCCAGCTCCACCAACGCCGAAAGGGGCGGGCCGCGCGAGCGGTCCGCCCCTTTCCGTCTCCTCAGGGCAGGCTGCGCTGGTTACGCCGCTTCTGCGCCCGGTCGTAGGGCGGGCGGATGGCGACCGGCTCGTCCACCACGGTCACCAGCTCCTCGGCCTCCGGCTCGTCGACGCCGGTCATCTCGGCGAGCTGCTCCGCGTCGCCGTAGTCCCGCCGGTCGAACGGCACCGCGATGGGCGGGTCGCCGACCGGAGCCCAGGTGCGGGGCACCGGATCGTCGGTCTGTTCGTCGTCCGTGGTCATGGGTCGCCTCCTCTACCGAAACGGTAGGGGGCGGCCATCGCACATGCGGGCGAATGGCATTATCAGGGTCTATATCCCATTCGCCCGTTTATCGATATCTCGCGGTCTTTCCCGGGGCCGCGCGCCGCGTCCGTCCGGGCGTCCGGGCGGTCAGAGCGGGCGGCGGTACAGGAAGAAGACCCGCTCGATCCGGGCGCCCGCGCTGCCGGAGTAGAACGGCACCGGGCCCACCCAGCCGATCTGCGCCGCGCCGATCCCGGCCTCGTGCTGGTCGCGCAGGCAGCGGCGCAGCAGCACCCCGCCGATGCCCGAGCCCGCCGCCGCCGGCGCGGTGCCCATCGGCCCGAACCAGCTCGGCCGCGACGAGCCCCAGGCCGCGAAGCCGAGGATCTCGCCGTCCCGCTCCGCGAGGTGGCAGCCTGCGTCGGCACGGCCGACCGAGCCGGCCAGCTCGCCGTCCCAGGCGCCGCCGAAGGTGGAGCGGGCGAACGCGGCCAGCGCCGGCAGGTCCGCGGGCTCCGCCCGGCGTACCGACACGCCCTGGCCGGCCAGCCGCGCCTCCGCCGGCTCCGTCGTGCGCAGCGCCGGCGACCCGTCGTACGACAGGTCGGCGGTCATGTTCCAGGCCGTACGGTCCTGCCGGTAGCCGAGCGCCAGCGCCAGGCAGACCGCCGGGGTGTACCGCACGTCAATGCCCGGCCAGGCGTAGTACGGCGGGTTCCCGGCCAGCAGCAGCTCGGCCGCGCCGAGGTCGGCGAGCCGCCGTTCCGCCTCGGCCACCAGCGCCCGGCCGACCCCCCGGCGCCGCCGCTGCGGCGCGACGGCCAGCAGGTCCACGTGCCCGAGGCGCTCCTCGGCCGCCGAGACCGATCCGATCAGCACCCCGATGAGTTCGTCCCCCGCGTACGCCCCGACCGCCAGCACCGTCCGGTCGGCCGCGGCCCGGGGCCAGAGGGCGGTGACCACGGACTCCGCCTCGGCGGCGTCCTCGGGCAGGTCGAGCGCGCGTCCGCAGAGCGCGACGACGGCGGGGACCCGGTCGGCGGGCAGGTCGGCGAGGGTGAACTCCATGGTGGCCGACCCTAGATCAACCACCACGGGTGGGCGCAAGGCCCGATCAGCCGGCCCGGGCCGCCCGCACCGCCGCGTACGCGTCGACGAGGCCCGCGCCGGTGATGTTCGCGTCCCCGCCGCAGGCGTCCTGCGGCGCGCGGGAGCGGTAGCTCGGCTGCGCGGGCTTCGCCGTCTCCCGCAGGATCCGGCGGGTGCGCTCCAGGTCGCCGACGAGCGCCGGGTTCGCCGACCACATCAGCGCCACCACGCCCGCCACCTGCGGGGTCGCCATCGAGGTGCCGTCCAGGGTGGCGTAGCCGCCGCCCGGCATCGCGGAGAGCACGCCCGCGCCCGGGGCGAGCACGTCCGGCTTGGCAGCGCCGCCCGGGGCCGGTCCGCGACTGGAGAAGAGGGTCACCCGACGGTTCCGGTCCACCGCGCCCACGGTCAACACGTCCGGGTACGGCGCGGGCGGGTCGGCGATCGAGCCGCAGTACGGGCCGGTGTTGCCGGCCGCCGCGACCACCAGGATGCCGGCGGCGGCCAGCGCGTCGGCGGCGGGCCGGAGCGCCCGCGGGTCGCAGCCCTCGATCGGCGGGCAGCCCCAGGAGTTGGTCAGCACGTCGGGGGCGCGCGCCGGACGGCCGTCGGTGAACGGGTCCCCGCCGGACGGGAAGGGGGCCAGCATGAACTGGAGGCAGTCCAGGTAGTGCGCGGGGCTGCCGAGGTTGCGGTCGAGGTTGACGCAGCCCACCCAGCGCGCGCCCGGGGCCACCCCGATGCCGTCCCGACCCACCGCGCTGCCCACCGTGTGGGTGCCGTGCCCGCCCGCGTCGTTCGGGGAGCGGGTGCGGTCCCACGGGTCGTACCAGGAGTCGTCGCCGCCCCGGAAGCCGTCGGCCAGCGCCGGGTGGCGGCCGTCCACGCCCGAGTCGGAGCTACCGACCACCACGCCCGAACCGGTCACCCCCAGCTCCGACCAGACCCGGTCGGCGCCGAGCAGCCGGATGTTCCAGGCGGGGCCGGCCGGCGCCGGCGCGTCGCCGGAGCTGGTCGGGGCGGGGGCGGGCAGCGGCCGTACCCGCTGGCTGAGCAGCACGCGGGAGACCTCGGGACGGCCCGACAGCCAGGCCCGCACCGCCGGACCGCCGTCGATCTCGATCGCGTTGACCAGGTAGTACGGCCTCGGGCTCAGGCGCAGCCGGGACAGCTCCCGGCGCAGGTCGCCCTGGGTCCGCTCGGCGGTGGCGACCAGCCGGCGGTACACCTCGGCGGCGCGCGCGTCCCGACCGGCCCGGCCCGGCGTACCGGCCGGGATGCCGGTCAGGTCGGCCTGCTCGCGCAGCACCACCAGCAGCCGCTCGCCGTGCAGCCCGGGCTGCCCGGGGACCACGGCGACCACCCCGACCGCCACCAGCAGCACGCCGGCGGCCAGCACGGCCACCCGCCGGCTGGGCGTGACCGCCCGGGGGCGGGCCAGCAGGACGCCGTACCCGACGGCGAGCAGGACCGCGACGGCGAGCCCGGCGACCGCGGCGGCGGCCACCCAGAACGGCACGTCGCGGGTGGTGGCCAGGAGGACCGAGACCTCCTCCGGGTCGGCCAGGGCGAGCGGGCCGAACAGCGCCAGGCCGACCAGCCAGCGGACCGGTGCCACGGCCCGGATGCCGGCCCGGCGGGTGGCCGCGTACAGGGCGGCCAGCGTGAAGGCGACCGGCGGCACGGCGAGCAGGGCGGGCAGTTGGGCCCCGGACTGCCCGGTGCCGGCGGCCAGCAGCAGCAGGGTGACCCCGCCGACCAGCCCGCCGAGGAACACCAGCCGGGCGGGCCGGGGTGGCTCGCCGCCCCCGAGCCGGCACCAGAACCGCCCGTCGAGCAGCACCCCGGCCAGCGCGCCGAGCGCCGCCGCGGCCAGTGCGGCGAGCACGGTCTCCAGCAGTCCGCCCAGCGCGCCGAGCCAGACCCAGGGGAGCAGCAGGGCGAGCCCGGCGGCCACCGCGAGCAGGGTGACCGGATCGGGCCGTCGGCCGCCTGCCCCGCCGGTGGCGCTCGCTCGCCGCCCGGTGTGACCCGCGCCGTCCGGTGCATCGGGAGTGGTCGCCGGCCCGGGCTCGCCGTCCGGTGCATCGGGGGTGGTCGCCGGCTCCGGCTCGCCCGCTGGCGCAGCGGGGCTGGTCGGCCCGGCCTCGCCCGCCGATCCGTCGGGCAGGGCGCGGCGTCGGGCCGGCAGCCGGCCGGCGACCAGGGCCAGCCCGGCGGCGGTGGCGGCCAGCGCCGCCAGGTAGACCTCGTGGTGCACCGGCGGGAGGGCACGCAGCGCCCCGAGCGCGCCGAGCGCCAGCGCTCCGGCCAGCCAGGCCCGGCCGGTGCCCCGCAGCGCCGGGGACCGGGGGAGCAGCGCCAGCAGCAGGGCCGGCAGGCCGACCAGCAGGACGCCGGCCAGGGAGACCACCGGCCAGAGCCACGGCCACCGGTCCAGCCCGCTGGCGAGGCGTACCTGGTCGACGGACCAGCCGGCGACCTGGAGCAGCACGGTGGTCGCCACCGTCCAGCCGCCCGCCAGCACGGCCGCCACCACCGCCCAGGGGTTGGCGGACCCGGCGGTCCCGTCGCTTCCGGTGGGAGGTGGCTCGGGCCGCATCCGGAAACAGTACGACGCCCGACCCGCCCCCGGACGTCCGTGCCGTCCCGGCGTGCCCGGATCGCGCGATCCCCGTCGCGCGGTGGTGATCAATGCCTCTCCCTGCCCCTGGCGGGGGACAGGGCCTGCTGCCCGGGGCCCCGGGCGGTTACGGTGGACTCGTGCGCGACCCCAACGTGACCCGATCCGCCGCCGGCCAGCTCTCCCCGGAGCGCCGCGCCGCGGACCTGCGCCGCCTCCGGTCCGAACGGTTCGACGTGCTGGTCATCGGTGGTGGGGTGACCGGGGCGGGCGCCGCGCTGGACGCCGCCTCCCGGGGGCTCAAGGTGGCCCTGGTGGAGGCCCGCGACTACGCCGCCGGCACCTCCAGCCGGTCCAGCAAGTTGATCCACGGCGGCCTGCGCTATCTGGAGCAGTTGGAGTTCCACCTGGTCCACGAGGCGCTCACCGAGCGCGGCCTGCTCGCCACCCGGCTCGCCCCGCACCTGGTCCGGCCGGTGCCGTTCCTGGTGCCGCTGCCCGCCGGCCGTGGCCTGCGGGACCTGCCGGCCCGGGCGTTCCGCCGCTCCTACTACGGCGCCGGAGTGGCCGCGTACGACGCCTTCGCCGGGGTCTTCGGCGGTGGGCGGGGGATGCCGCTGCACCGGCACCTGACCCGCGAGGGCGCCCGCCGGATCTTCCCCAGCCTGCGGGCCGACTCGCTGGCCGGCGCCATCCGCTACTACGACGGCCAGGTCGACGACGCCCGGCTGGTGGTGACCCTGGCCCGCACCGCGGCCAGCCTCGGCGCGACCGTGGTGAGCAGCGCCCGCGCGGTCGGGCTGATCCGGCAGGCACGCGAGGTGACCGGGGTCCGGGTCCGCGACCTGGAGGCGCCCGCCGGTTCGCCGGACGCCGAGTTCGAGGTACGCGCGCGCACCGTCATCGGGGCCACCGGCGTGTGGAGCGACGACATGTCGCGGATGCTCAACGACGTCGGACTGCGCCCCGGCATCCGGGTGCGGGCCTCCAAGGGCGTGCACCTGGTCGTCCCCCGTTCGGCGATCACCGGCGAGACCGGGCTGATCCTGCGGACGGCCACCAGCGTGCTCTTCGTCATCCCGTGGGGCGGGCACTGGATCATCGGCACCACGGACACCGACTGGCGGCTGGACCGGTCCCACCCGTCCGCCTCCGCCCGCGACATCCAGTACCTGCTCGACCAGGTCAACGCCGTGCTCGACCGGCCGCTGTCCACGGCGGACATCGAGGGCGTCTACGCCGGGCTGCGCCCGCTGCTCGCCGGTGAGGCGGACTCCACCTCCAAGCTCTCCCGCGAGCACGCCGTCTTCGAGCCGATGCTGGGGCTGCTCCTGGTCGCGGGCGGCAAGTACACGACGTACCGGGTGATGGCCTCCGACGTGGTGGACCGGGCGGTCCGCCGGCTCGGCGGCGGCCGCCCCTCGCGCACCGCCGACCTGCCACTGCTCGGCGCGGACGGCTATCAGGCCATGTGGCGGGACCGGGCCGACCTGGCCCGCCGGCACGGGGTGCCGGTCGGCGTCGTCGAGCACCTGCTGGAGCGGTACGGCACGCTGACCCGGGAGCTGCTGGCCCTGGTCGACGCCGACCCGCTGCTCGCCTCGCCGCTGGCCGGCGCACCGGAGTACCTGGCCGCCGAGGTGACGTACGCGGCCCGCGCCGAGGGGGCGCTGCACCTGGAGGACGTGCTGACCCGGCGTACCCGGATCTCCTTCGAGACCACCCACCGCGGCCTGGAGTCGGCCGGGCACACCGCGGAGCTGATGGGCGCGGTGCTCGGCTGGGACGCGGCCACCCGCGAGCGCGAGATCACCCACTACCGGGCCCGGGTCGAGGCGGAGCGGGAGTCCCAGCTGATGCCGGACGACGCCACCGCCGACGCGGCCCGGCTCGGTGCGCCGGACGTGCGGGGATTCGCCGCCGACCGGGGCGTCGACGGGGACAGCGCCGGGCTGCCCACCTCGTCCCGCTGACCGACCGTTACACCCATCGATGCCCGTCCGGTCGGCGGGTACCGGTCGCTACCTACGGTGGGGTAAGTTGCGGCGCGTGATTCCCAACCAGTGGTCACGCGCGCTCATGGTCTGCGCCGGTGCCGTCCTGACGATCGCCCTCACCGCCTGCTCGGTGTTCGACCGGGGCGCGGAATCCACACCGGACAAGGCCGCGGCGGCGACGGCCTCCCCCGGCGCTGGCGCGGCCAACCGGGTCAGCCTGGTGCAGAAGCTCGGTCAGGACGGTCCGCTCCGGTCGCTCAACGTCGAGCCGGACGGCCACTGGGAGTGCGACGACTGCGCCGGCGACGGGGTGACCTCGACGGGCAGCCTCGACCCCGAGCAGGCGAAGCGGCTGCACGACCTGCTCGCCGACCCGCGCCTGCGTCAGGAGACCGACGAGGCCCGCCGCTACCGGGTCAGCTGCATCGACGCGCTGACCTCCAGCCTGCTCACCTCGGCCGGCCTGATCACCTCGCAGGACTGCCCGGGCGAGGATCGGCCGCCGGTGGCCAACGAGATCCTGCTGCTGCTCACCCAGGCCACCCCCGCCGAGCCCACCGCCTGACGCGCCCGGGCGGTGGCCGGGCGGCGCCTCAGAGCACCTTGCCCGGGTTGAGCAGCCCGGCCGGGTCGAGCGCCGCCTTGATCGCGTGGTGCACCCGCACCCCGACCGGACCGATCTCCCGGGCCAGCCAGTCCCGCTTGAGCAGCCCGACGCCGTGCTCGCCGGTGCAGGTGCCGCCGAGGTCCAGGCCCAGCCGCATGATCTCGTCGAAGGCGCGCCGACCCCGCTCCAGGCTGGCCGGGTCCGCCCGGTCCACCACGATGTTCGGGTGCATGTTGCCGTCCCCGGCGTGCCCGACGACGCCGATCGGCACGTCGCACTCCTCGGCGATCCGCGCCACCCCGTCCAGCAACGCCGCGAGCGAGCCGCGCGGCACCGCCACGTCGTCGATCACCAGACCGCCGTTGCCGCCGGGGAAGGCGTCCGCGGCGAACTTCTCCATCGCCGGGTGGGCCAGCCGGCGGGCCTGGAGCAGCGCCGCCGCCTCGACCGCGTCGGTGGCCGCGTACACCTCCTCGGCGCCGGCGGCCTCGCAGACCTCGGCCAGCCGGGCCAGGTCGTCCGCCGCCCGCGCGCCGGTGTCCGCGGCGGCCAGCAGCAGCGCCTGCGCGTCGGTCCGCAACCCCATCGGCCGGTACGCCTCGATCGCCGCCAGGTGGGTCCGGTCGAGCAGTTCCAGCAGGCTGGGGGTGAGCCCCCGGGCGGCGATCTGGGCCACCGCCGTGCCCGCCTCGGCGGTCGAGCCGAAGACCGCCACCATGGTCAGCGACTCCTCCGGCGCCGGGCGCAGCGACACGGTGATCTCGGTGAGCACCCCGAGGGTGCCCTCGGAGCCGACGAAGAGCCGGGTCAGGTCGTAGCCGGCGACGCCCTTGGCGGTGCGCCGGCCGGTGCGCAGCACCTCGCCGGAGGCGAGCACCACCTCCAGGCCGAGCACGTACTCGGTGGTGACGCCGTACTTGACGCAGCACATGCCGCCGGCGTTGGTGGAGACGTTGCCGCCGATGGTGGAGGACTCCCAGGAGCCCGGGTCCGGCGGGTAGTAGAGGCCGTGCTCGGCCACCGCCGCCGCCAGCCGCGCGTTGACCACGCCGGGCTGCACCACGGCGATCCGGCTCACCGGGTCGATCTCCAGGATGGCGTCCATCGCCACCGTGCTGAGCACCACCGCGCCGTCGATCGCGTTCGCGGCGCCGGCCAGGCCGGTCCGGGCGCCCTGCGGCACCACCGGTACGCCGTGCCGGGCGGCGGCCCGGACCACCGCGGCCACCTGCCCGGTGTCGCGCGGGCGGGTCACCACCAGCGGCGTACCGGCCGGGCACAGGTCCGCCTCGTCGCGCTGGTGCATCCGGAGCAGATCGGGGTCGGTGAGGACGGCGTCGTCGCCGAGCGCCGCACGCAGGTCGTCGAGGAGGGGGGATCCGGCCATGCGGGAGAGGCTAACCGGCGGCTAGATTGGCCGCCATGCTGTACCTGGACCGGCCCGCCTGGCCGTCGCGGGGACGGCTCTGGTCCCATTTGATCAGCGACGTCTCCCTCGCGGAGCTGCACGCCTTCGCCGAGGCGCTGGGCGCACCCCGGCGCGGCTTCGACCGCGACCACTACGACATCCCCGCCGAGCGCTTCGCCATGGCCGTCTGGCTCGGGGCCCGGGTGGTCCCGAGCCGGGAGCTGGTCCGCCTGCTCCGCGACGCGGGCCTGCGCCGCCCCAAACACCTGACCCGGCCCGCCCGCTGACCCCCGTCGCCCCGGCCCGGCGCCGTCACGCTTTGCGGCCGGTCGCGGTGTCCGGCCGCGCGGAGGCCGCGTCACGGCGCAAACGGGTAGCGGATCATGCGGCCGGGTGGCCCAGCCTCACAGTCAGGTGAGGGTGGCGAGTTCGCGGGTGAGGTTGGCGCGGGCCGGGTCGGTCCAGCGGGCCGCGAGCGGGGGGAGCCGGTAGAGGGCGGGGAGCGCGAGCAGGGCGGTCAGCACGCGGGCCCGGCCGGCCCGGAAGTCGGGCTCCGGCACGTGCGCGTACTCCGCGCGGATCGCGGCGGCGTACGTGTCGTACTCCTGCCGGGGCGCGGCGAGGATCGCCAGGTCGGCGTCGCAGAGCAGGGCGCCGTCCCGGTCGCCGGCGGTGGTGGCGTGCCCGGCGGTGAGCAGCACCAGCCGGCGCACCTCGGCCACCGCGGCGGCCGGCAGCCCCAGCGCGGTCAGCAGCGTGCCGGCGAGCGCGGCGCTGTCCCGCTCGTTGGCCTCGCCGGCCGCGTGGGGGTCGTAGACCGCGTCGTGGCACCAGGCGGCCAGCCGGACCAGGTCCGGCCGGTCGGCCAGCTCCGCGTACCCGTCGACCACGTCGAGCACGGCGGTCAGGTGCCGCACGGTGTGGTAGCGCCGCTGCGGTTCCTGCCACCGGGCCAGCAACTCCTCCCCGGCCCGGACCAGCGCCGGCCCGTCCGGGGCGCCGGCGTCCCGCGCGGCCGTCCGCCAGCGGTCGATCAGCTCCGTCACCCCGCCGAGTCTGCCCGAGCGGGCGGGGATGAACCGCGCCGGTACGGGTAGTACCGGCCATGGCCGTGGCCCGGGACCGACGACTACCGCTGTGGCGTCGGCTCGGCCGGCGCGACGGTGAGTCCGACGTCGACTCGGTGCGCATCGCCGACGCGGTGGAGGAGCTGCGGCACCGCAGCCGCGCCACCCTGCACGACCGGTTGCACCGGGTCCGGATGGCCCTGGGCCTCGCTCTCCAGGCCGGGGTCGCCGCGGCGCTGGCCTGGGTCGTCGCCCACGAGTTCCTGAACAATCCGCAGCCGGTCTTCGCGCCGATCTCGGCGGTCGGCACCCTGGCCGCCTCGGTCGGTCAGCGGCTGCGCCGCACGGTGGAGCTGATCATCGGGGTCGCGGTCGGGGTCTTCCTCGGCGACGTCCTGATCTACTTCCTCGGTACCGGGGGATGGCAGCTCGGCCTGGTGGTGACCTCGGCGATCCTGCTGACCATCTTCTTCGGCGCCAGCGTCGCCATCGTCATCCAGGCCGCGGCGACCGCGGTGCTGATCGTCACGCTCAGCCCCTCCACCCAGGACCTGGAGATACCCCGCTTCGTCGACGCGTTCATCGGCGGCGGCATCGCGCTGCTGGTGACGGCGATCCTGCTGCCGCTGAACCCGCTACGCGTGATCAACCGGGCCGCCCGGCCGGCGCTGGACCTGCTCGCCGCCCAGCTCGACATCACCGCCGAGGCGCTGCGCAACCGGGACCGCGCCAGCGCCCAGCGGGCCCTGGAACGGCTCCGCGAGAACAAGGAGGAGTTGGCCAATTTCACCGAGGCGATCGAGGGCGCGAAGGAGACCAGCGCCCTCTCACCGGCCCGGTGGCACCGGCGCAGCGAGCTGACCCACTACGCGGAGGCCGCCGACCCGATCGACCGGGCCATGCGCAACAGCGGCACCCTGATCCGGCGCGCCGTCACGATGATCGAGGACGAGGAGCCGGTGCCGGATCCGCTGCCGGACGCGATGGCCCACCTCGCCGAGGCGGTGCGCCTGCTCCGGCACGAGTTCGCCGTCGGTGCGGAACCGGAGAAGGCCCGGGAGCGCTCGTTGCGCGCGGTCAGCGAGGCCGGCCGGGCCTACGCGGAGGGCGTCGGCTTCTCCGGCAGCGTGGTGGTCGCCCAGGTGCGTACCACCGCCAGCGACCTCCTGGTCGCCTCCGGCATCGACCAGGAGGAGGCGAACCGGCTGGTCCGGAGGTCCTTCGGCGACCAGGAGAAGCCGGCCGGCGAGCCGGCGGAGCGGCAGGGCACCCCGAGGCCCCCCACCGCCCCGCCGATCGGCTGAACCCCGCCCGCACCGGTCCCGCCTGAGCGCCGGCGGGTCAGCTCCCGCGCGCTTGGGCTCAGTGCAGGGCGGCCAGCGCGGCCAGCAGCCGGTCCACGTCCGCCACGGTGCTGCCCAGCCCGAGGCTGGCCCGCAGCGCGGTCGGCGGCAGGTCGTCCCGCCCGGCGCGCGCCGCCGCCTCGGCGAGCAGCCGCCGGGCCAGCGGGTGCGCGCAGAACAGGCCGTCGCGCACCCCGATGTCGTGCTCCCGGGCCAGGTACCCGGCCACCTCGGCGGAGTCCCGGCCGGCCAGCACGAACGAGACGATGCCCACCCGGGGTGCGTCGGGGGAGAAGGTGCGCAGCTCGACGGCGGCCGGCAGCGCGGCGAGCCCGTCGCGCAGGCGGTCCACCAGCCGCTGCTCGTGGGCGTGCAGCGCCGCCCGGTCCGCCCCGGCCAGCGCCGCGCAGACGGCGGCCAGGGCGACCGCGCCGAGCAGGTTGGGCGTACCGCCCTCGTGTCGGGCCGGGCCGGTCGTCCAGCGCACCTCGTGGGTGGCCGCGCCGACGTGGCTGGTCGCGCCGCCCCCGGCCAGGTACGGCGGGGCGGCGTCCAGCCAGTCCGCCCGGCCGAGCAGGATCCCCGCGCCGAACGGGGCGTACAGCTTGTGCCCGGAGACGGCCAGGTAGTCCACGGCCAGCGCGGCGACGTCCACCGGCGCGTGCGGGGCGAGCTGGGCGGCGTCCACCACGATCCGGGCGGCGTGCCGGCGGGCCACCCGGGCCAGCTCGGCCACCGGCCACCGTTCGCCGGTCACGTTGCTCGCCCCGGTCACCGCGACCAGCACCGGCAGCCCGGACGTGGCGCCCCGGCGCAGCTCGGCCAGCGCGGCGTCCAGCGCCCGGACCGCCCCGGCGGGACTCTCCGGCACCGGCAGGCGGACCGAGCCGCGCGGCCAGGGCAGCAGGTTGGCGTGGTGCTCCCCGGCGAAGGTGACCACCGTGGTGCCCGGGGGCAGCGCCCTGGCCAGCAGGTTGAGCGCGTCGGTGGTGTTGCGGGTGAACACCACGTGGTCGTCGGGGCGGGCGCCGAAGAAGTCGCCGACCGTCTGCCGGGCCCGCTCGTAGGCCAGGGTGCAGCGCCGCGACAGCGCCCCGGCGCCGCGGTGCACGCTGGCGTACCAGGGCAAAAGCTCGGCCACCGCGTCGGCCGCGGCCCGCGCGCAGGGTGCGCTGGCGGCGTGGTCCAGGTTCACCTGCCCGGGTACGCCGAGCACGCCGAGCGGATCCGGCCCGGTCGACGCCGGCGTGACGGTGGCCGGGGCGGCGGGCGGTACGAGGGTGAGGGTCATGGTGGGCCTCCAGGGTCCAGGGACCCCGGGTGTGGGCACACCGGGACGGGGTCCGCGCTTGCCCAGCACACGGATCGGGCCGGGCCCGGTCATCACCCGGGGCACCCCACCGCGAACCTCGACGAGGGTTGCCGGCCAGCAAGCCGGGGCTTGACGCTGGCGCTCGTGACCTGACCGCAGCATAACCACCACCGATGCGCCCGGACCAGTGGACCGGAGATGACTACGCTGACCGCATGGCCGACACCCCGCCCGGCTCGCCCGCGCCGCCGCCGCTCGCGCCCGCCCTCCCGCCGCCGTCGGGTGGAGCCCTGCCCCGGATGCCGCTGCGCCGGCTCGGCTGGCGACGGGTCCTGGCGCTGGCCGGGGTGGTGCTGCTGATCGCGGCCTGCGCGGTCTACATGCTCTTCGTGCTCGGCTCCAACCTCGGGCTGGAGGCACTGCTCATCGGCCTGGTGGCGGCGATCCTGCCGGTGCCGGTGCTGGTCGCCTGCTTTCTCTGGCTCGACCGGTACGAGCCGGAGCCGCTGAAGTACTTGATTTTCTGCTTCGCCTGGGGCGCGTTCGTCTCCACCGCCGCCTCGCTGACGGTCAACGAGACCGCGGCCGGGCTGTTCAAGGACTGGGGGTTGCCGCAGGCGCTCACCGGCGTGCTGGTGGCGCCGTTCGTCGAGGAGCTGACCAAGGCGCTCGGCCCGATCCTGCTGCTGGTCTTCCGGCGGCGGGAGTGGTCCGGCATCACCGACGGCCTGGTCTACTGCGGGCTCTCGGCGGTCGGCTTCGCCATGGTGGAGAACATCCTCTACCTGGGTGGCTACGGGTACGCCACGGGCGCCGACCAGTGGGGTCCGGCCACCGGCTTCCGGCAGGTGTTCGCCATCTTCATCACCCGGATCCTGCTCTTCGGCTTCGCCCACCCGCTGTTCACCTCGATGACCGGGGTCGGGCTGGGCATCGCCGCCCGGACGGCGGACCGCCGGGTGCGGTTCCTCGCGCCGGCCGCCGGCCTGCTGCTGGCGATGATGCTGCACGGCACCTGGAACCTGATCCCGACGCTGGTGCAGGCCACCGGCGAGCTGGTGATCTTCATGTACGGCATGGTCGCGCTGATGGTGCCGATCTTCTTCGGCATGGTCGGCTTCGCGGTCTGGCTGCGGGCCTGGGAGGGGCGGCTCACCGAGCGGACGCTGCCGGACTACGTCCGGGCCGGCTGGCTCAGCCCGCCCGAGGTGGCGGCCCTGGGCAGCCTCGGCCGGCGGCACGCCGCCCGGGTCTGGGCCCGCCGGGTCGGCGGCGACGCCGGACTGCGGGCGATGCGTGGCTACCAGTTCGCGGCCACCCGGCTGGCGCTGCTGCGCGACGGGATGCGCCGGGGGCTGGACCGCAAGGCGGCCGACCGGGAGCGCACCGTGCGGGAGGAGCGGGAACTGCTGGAGGCGATCGCGGCGTACCGGGCGTTCTTCGTCGGGCGTGACCCGCAGGCGCCGGTCGGGGTCTGGGACGGGCAGCGCTACCACCTGCGCTTCCCGGACGGGTCGCAGCGGGCGGTGGACGCCCCGGACTCCCCGGTGGTGCCGATCCCGGTGGTGCTGGCCCCGCCGCCGCTCCCGGCCGGCCACCCCCCACCCGGCTGGTACGGCCCGCCCTCGGCCGTGCCCTGGGGGCCGGGCCGGGCGTGACCCGGCGCCGGCCGGCGTCCGGTGTCCGGGGTCGGCGCGGTCAGGTCAGGTCATCAGGCTGGTGAGGAAGTCGCCGAGCCCCTGGGCGATCGCCATCAGCGCCGCCCCGATCCCCTTGAACATTTCCGCGGCGCCGTCCGGCCGGAACGCCATGAAGTAGATCAGGAAGGCGACGAAGCCCCAGAGCAGCAGCTTCTTCACGAATACCGGCATCGTCCCTCCCCAGGGCGCTGGACGTGCCTGGCTTCCCGCCGGGAAGCGCCACAAACGGCGGCACTCCCGCGCGCGGGCGCGGCCGGTGCGCGGCGGTCGGGACGCGGCCCGCTAGAGGTAGAGCCCGGTCTTGCCGGTGGACTCGATCTCCACCCGCTCGGCGGCGACGGCGTGCACGTCGCGCTCGCGCAGCAGGACGTACCCCCGGCCGTGCAGCTCGACCTCGGAGCGGTCGTCGGGGTCGAAGAGCACCCGGTCGCCGGAGACGATCGCGCGGACGTTGGGCCCCACCCCCACCGCGGTCGCCCAGGCCAGCCGCTTGCCCACGGCGGCGGTGGCCGGGATCACGATGCCGGCGGTGGAGCGGCGCTCACCCTCGCTGCCCTCCACCCGCACCAACACGCGGTCGTGCAGCAGACGGATCGGCAGGCCGGAGTCGAGGTTCTGATCGGCGGTCACGCGAAGACGCTACCGCGTGCCCGGGGGCGGTCGTCGCCGCGGTTGAGCGGTGCGGGGCGGGGGCAATGTGTGGCGGAACTGCCCTACGGTGTCGCTGTCGGACGTACCCTGTCCGGACCGTCGTCCTGGGCGGCCCGGTTTCATCCTGAGGAGGTGCGCTTGAGCCGCTTCGAGCGGGTACGCGGTCGACTCCGCCGCGCGTACGAGTCCGGGCGGGAGTCGGTGCGCTCCGGTCGTTCCACCCCCGCAGACGTACCCGAGGAGGCCCGGGTCGCCTCGCCGGCGTCCCCGGGGCCGGCCGCGCCGAGGTCGGCGACGGTGGTCGGCGCGGAGCCGCCCGCCGCGATGCACACCTCGACCAGCAGCCGCGACGACGCGGACGTGCCGCACGCGCTGCGGATCGCCGCCGCCTGGTCGTGGCGGCTGATCGTGATCGGCGTGGTCACCTGGGCGGTGCTGAAGATCGTCGGCACGATCAGCATCGTGATCATCCCGCTGGCGGTGGCGCTGCTGCTCTCGGCACTGCTCGCGCCGGCCGTCGGCTGGCTGCTCAGGGCGCGCTTCCCCCGGTCGCTGGCGACGGCCGTGGTGCTGGTCGGCGGCCTGGCGGCGGTGGTCGGCACGCTGACCCTGGTGGTGAACGAGTTCATCCAGGGCGTGCCGCAGCTGAGCGACAAGTCGTCGCAGGGCGTACGGCAGATCCAGAACTGGCTCAAGACCGGCCCGCTGCACCTCTCCGACGGTCAGTTGGAGCGCTACATCGACGAGGCGCAGGCCTGGGTGAACGGCAACACGGAGAAGTTCACCAGCGGCGCCCTCGCCACCGCGAGCACCCTGGCCGAGGTGCTGACCGGCACCGTCCTGGTGCTCTTCGCCACCTTCTTCTTCCTGCGTGACGGCAACAACATCTGGCGGTTCCTGGTCCGGCTGCTGCCGGTGGCCGCGCGCTGGAAGGTCGACGACGCCGGCCGGGCCTCCTGGGCCACGCTCGGCGCGTACGTGCGGGCCACGGTGCTGGTCGCCTTCATCGACGCGGTCGGCATCGGCATCTTCCTGGTCATCTTCGACGTGCCGTTCGCGTTCCCGCTGGCCGCGCTGGTCTTCCTGGGCGCGTTCATCCCGATCGTCGGCGCCGCGCTCTCCGGTGTCGTGGCGGTGCTGGTGGCGCTGGTCGACAGCGGCCCGGTGACCGCGTTGATCATTCTGGGCGCGGTGATCGGGGTGCAGCAGGTCGAGGGGCACATCCTCCAGCCGCTGATCATGGGCCGGGCGGTGGCCATCCACCCGCTCGCGGTGATCATCGGGATCGCGGCCGGCGTGGTGCTGGCCGGCATCACCGGCGCGCTGGTGGCGGTGCCGCTGATCGCGGTGCTCAACACCGCCGTCCGCCGGCTCGCCGCGCGTACCGTCCCGGACACCCCGCCGGACGCGGTGGTGGTCGCCTCCCACGCGCCCTGACCGCGCAGACCCGCAAAACGGACCCGTCCCTTCCCGGGGGCGGGCCCGTCGCCCGAGCCGAGCGGGCGCGCCGGACGGCGCGGCCAGCGGGAGGTCAGGCCTTGGCGAGGCGTTCGAGGGCGCCGCGGGCGACGTCGGGGCGGGTGGTGTACCAGAACGGGGGGAGCGAGCGGCGCAGGAACGGCCCGTAGCCGCGCGCCGTCTCCAGCCGCGAGTCCAGCACCGCGACCACACCCCGGTCGCCGGTGGCCCGGATCAGCCGGCCCACCCCCTGGGCCAGCCGGACGGCCGCGATCGGCACGCTGACCGCCGCGAAACCCGAGCCGCCACCGGCGTCCACCGCCGCCGCCCGGGCGGCGGCCAGCGGCTCGTCCGGGCGCGGGAAGGGCAGCCGGTCGATCACCACGAGCTGGCACGCGTCGCCGGGGACGTCCACCCCCTGCCAGAGCGACATCACCCCGAACAGGCAGCTCGACCGCTCCTCCCGGAACCTGCGGACCAGCAGCGGCAGCGCCTCCTCGCCCTGGAGCAGCACCGGCAGGTCCGTCCGCGCGCGCAGCAGCTCCGCGGCCTGCTGCGCCGCCCGCCGGGAGGAGAAGAGCCCGAGGGTACGGCCACCGAGCGCGCCGACCAGCCCCAGCAGCTCCTCGCCCGCCGCCTCGGGCAGCCCCGACACGCTCGGGCGGGGCAGGTGCGCGGCGACGTAGAGGATGCCCTGCCGGGCGTAGTCGAAGGGGGAGCCGACGTCCAGCGACCGCCAGCCCGGGCCCTCGGTGGCGGGCACGGTGCCGGTCGCGGCCCGGCTGCCCGCGGCGACCGCCACCCCGCCGGCCTCCGATCCGGCGCCCGGCGTGACGCCCGGCCGGCCGGCGGCGGCGGTCACGGCCATCGCGGCGGCGGCCGGCGACGGCGGGGCGGGCGGGGGAGCGTCCAGCCCCAACGCCCGGGCCACCGTGTCGAAGCGCCCGCCCAGCGCCAGCGTGGCCGAGGTGGCGACCACGGTGCGCTCGTCGTACAGGTGGGTGGCGAGGGTGCCGGCGACCGACAGCGGCGCGACCACCAGCGCCCGGCGGCTGCCGTTCTCCGGCTTCTCCACCCAGGCCACGTCGTGGTCGGCCTCCTCCAGCAGCCGCTGGGCGGTGGTGGAGAGCTCGTCCAGCACCGCCTTGGCCTGCTGCTTGCGCACCGGGTCCGGGTCGTCGGCCTTGATGTCGCCGATCGCGTCCAGCGCGGCCCGGGTCGCCGCGTCGAGCAGCGTGCAGGCCTCGCGCAGCGGGGCCGGCAGCCCGGCGGTGATCCGCCCGGCCGGCGCCTCCGCCAGCCCGACGGCGAGCGCGTCGCCGGCCTCGGTCAGCCGCTCGGCGACGTCCGGTCGCAGCAGCGGCCGGGCCCGTCGGGCGGACCGGTCGACCAGCTCCGGGACCAGCTCGGCCTGGGCGGCCGAGGAGACCCGGTCGGCCAGCTCGTGCGCCTCGTCGACGATGAGCAGCTTGTGCGGCGGCACGATGTGCCGGCCGGCGATCATGTCGACGGCGAGCAGGCTGTGGTTGGTGACCACGATGTCGGCCTCCCGCGCCCGGGCCCGGGACGCCTCGGCGAAGCACTCCTGGCCGAACGGGCAGCGGGACGCGCCGACGCACTCCCGCGCCGGCATGGAGACCAGCCGCCAGGCCTGGTCGTCGACGCCCGGGTCCAGCTCGTCCCGGTCACCGGTGGCCGTCTCGTCGGCCCAGTCGCGCAGCCGCTGGACCTGCTTGCCCAGCCGCCCGGCCTCGCCGAGCCACTTGGTGCCGCCCCCGGGCCGCGCCGCCGGGGCGTCGAAGAGGGTGTCCTCCGGCTCCTCCTCCGTGGAGTTGTCCAGCCGGGCCAGGCAGAGGTAGTGGTGCCGGCCCTTGAGCACCGCGAAGGTGGGCCGCCGGCCGAGCAGCGGCTCCACCGCGTCGGCCAGCCGGGGCAGGTCGTGGTCGACCAGCTGGGACTGCAACGCCAGGGTGGCCGTGGAGACCACCACCGGACCGTCGACGGTCAGCGCGGGGGCGAGGTAGGCCAGGGACTTGCCGGTGCCGGTGCCCGCCTGCACCAGCAGGTGCTCGCCGGAGCCGATGCTGCGCTCGATCGCCTCGGTCATCTGCTGCTGGCCGGGGCGGGCCGCGCCACCGGGCACCGCGCCGACCGCGGCGGCCAGC
Organism: Micromonospora sp. U56; assembly: GCF_018070095.1. NCBI lineage: Bacteria > Bacillati > Actinomycetota > Actinomycetes > Micromonosporales > Micromonosporaceae > Micromonospora > Micromonospora sp. U56. The sequence goes on along the minus strand of NZ_JAGPYL010000001.1, from coordinate 165,354 downwards.
AGCTCGCCGCCGCTGGGCCGGGCGCCCCGACGCCGGCCGCGGGCCGACGGGGTGGCGGAACCGGTGGCGGTGCGCGGCGGAGTCACCGTGCGACGGTACCCGCCGACGCCGACACCGGGCGCGCCACCCGGCCGCGTGGGATACCCGATCGTGACCGGTTACTTCCCCCCAGCGACCGTTGGGCGGAATCGGTTAGGGTGCGACTCATGCCGAGCGACGTGGTCCGTGTGATCTACCGCAAGTACGACGGCAGCGCCCACCGCGACTACCCGGCCCGCCGGCTCACCGAGGACGACCTGGGGGTCTGGCTGGGTGTGCCGGCCGGCACCGAGTCGGTCTACCACGGCCGGCCCTCGGTGGAGCAGATCCCCTTCGTGCTCCTGGTGCCGCACCACGCCTGGTGGACGGGCATGTTCAACCCGCCGCCGCGGACCAGCGAGGTCTACTGCGACATCACCACCCCGGCCCGCTGGGACGGCGACGACACCGTGCACCTGTTCGACCTGGACCTGGACGTGGTGCGCCGGCGTGCCACCGGGGCGGTCGAGCTGCGCGACGAGGACGAGTTCGCCGAGCACCGGGAGCGGTTCGGCTACCCCGACGACCTGGTGGCCGAGGCGGAGGCGGCGTCGCGCTGGCTGCTCGGCGCGCTGGGCGACGGCACCGAGCCGTTCGCCACGTCGTACCGGAAGTGGCTGGCGCTGGTGCTCTGAGCCGGGCTCACCAACGCTGCGGCCAGTCGTCCCCGGCGCCGATCTCCGCCACCCGGGTCAGCTTGTCCGGGTTGAGCTGGTTGAAGATGCCGGTGATCCGCCCGCCGTCCACGGCGAACGCGCTGACCAGCCGCTGCGTCCGCCCGTCGGGCCGGGTGGTCTCGATCTGCAACCCGAGCGCCCCGTCCACCAGCACGGGCCGGGCGTGCACCCGGTGGCCGAAGCGGTCGGCCTGGCTGAAGAGGCCGAGGGTGAACCGGGCGACCTTGTCGGCCCCGGCGATCGGGTTGCGGGCGGCCGGGGCGTGCCCGCCGCCGTCGCCGATCAGCACCACGTCCGGCGCCAGCACCCGCATCAGCCCCGCCAGGTCGCCGGACTCGGTGGCGGCCACGAAGGCGGACACCACCCGCCGCTGCTCGGCCGGGTCGGCGGTGTGCCGGGGCGCGTCCGGGGCGTTCACCGCGCGGCGGGCCCGGGAGGCGAGCTGCCGGGCCGCCTCCGGGCTGGTACCGAGCGCCTCGGCGACCTGACCGAACGGCACCGCGAAGACGTCGTGCAGCACGAAGGCCACCCGCTGCTCGGGGGTGAGCCGTTCCAGCACCACCAGCAGGGCGGTGCCGAGCTGGTCGCGGCGGACGGCCCGCTCGGCCGGGTCGGGGGCGAAGCCGTCCGGCTCCGAGGCCGCATTCAGCGGGGTCACCAGCGGCTCGGGCAGCCACTGCCCCGGGTACGTCTCCCGGCGTACCCGGGCGGAGCGGAGCAGGTCGAGGCAGATCCGGGCGCAGGTGGTGGTGAGCCAGCCGCCCAGGTGCCGCACCTCGGCGCGGGCGGCCGGGTCGCCGAGGGCAGTGGCGTAGCGCAGCCAGGTCTCCTGCACGGCGTCCTCGGCCTCGCTCCGGCTGCCCAGCATCCGGTACGCCACCGCCATCAGCCGCCCGCGCTCGGCCTCGAACTCGCTCACCGCGTCCACCGTCACAGTCGCCTCCCCACCCGACGGCATTCTCCCCGCCCACCGGACGCCCCACCGCCCCAAAGCGTGACACCCACTCCCGCCAGCTCCGTCCGACAACGTGCACTTTCCGCGAAAGCGGGGCCTCGGATCGCCGCGAGGCCACCCCTTCTCCGAACGTGCGCGGATCTTGAGCGGGGGTGGGGGAGGGGAGGGGCGGGTGGTGCTCGGGAGGCGGCGGGGGCTTGGTGGGCGATGATCGCGGGATGAGCGCAGTCGATGGATCGGACATCGTGGCACCCGAGGGCGGAACGATGCGGGACCTGCTCCGGGTCTCACCGGGGGCGGTCGACCCGCGTACGGTCGATCCCCGCTCGATCCCGGGGCTGCCGGCGGCGGCCGGCGGTGGCCGGTCCCGCAAGGCCTGGGCCCGGGATCAGGTCGAACTGCTCGGCGCGGAGCTGGGCGAACAGCAGGAGATGCTCTTCGCCACCGCGAAGGCCGCCGCCGAGCCGGACGCGCCCGCGTCGGCGCCCACCATGGGCGGCGCGGAGCTGGCCCCGGACCGGCCGGGTCGGGTGCTGCTGGTGCTCCAGGCGATGGACTGCGGCGGCAAGGACGGCACGGTCAAGCGGGTCGCGGGCGCGATGAACCCGCTGGGCCTGCACATCCGCTCCTTCGGCCCGCCCACCGAGGAGGAGCTGCGGCACGACTTCCTCTGGCGGATCCGGCGGGCGCTGCCCCCGCCCGGGTACGTGGGGGTGTTCAACCGCTCACACTACGAGGACGTGCTGGTGGCCCGGGTGGCGGAGCTGGTCCCGGAGGCCACCTGGCGGGCCCGGTACGACCAGATCAACGCCTTCGAGCACCAGCTGGTCGACGCCGGGGTGACCCTGGTCAAGGTGATGCTGCACTTGGGCATCCTCTTCTGCCGCGATCCGCGCGCTCTCCCGCGAGGAGCAGGGCGAGCGGCTGCTGGGGCGGCTGACCGACCCGCGCAAGCACTGGAAGTACAACCCGTCGGACCTCGAATCCCGGGCCCGCTGGGACGACTACCAGGCCGCGTACGCCGAGGCGCTCCGGCGGTGCGGCACGGAGGCCGCGCCCTGGTTCGTGGTGCCGGCGGACCGCAAGTGGTACCGGGACTGGGCGGTGGCCCACCTGCTGCGGGAGACGTTCGCCGGTCTGCATCTGGGGTATCCGGCTGCCGGTTTCGACGTCGAGCGCGAGCGCGACCGGTTGCGGGCCGACGATGAAGGGGTGAAGGTGAACGGCGGGTGAACGAGCGGTGAATCGGGCCTGACCAGGGGTGGGCCGGGGAATGCCCGGTTTTCCTGTGTCCTTAGCATGCCCAGAGCAGACGCCCCGGCGGCGTCGGCCACCCTTCCACCGACACGACGAGGTCCGTGCTGTGAAGTTTTCCTTCCGTCCCACCGAGGGCGCCTTCTACGAGCTCTTCACCAGGGCCGCGCAGAATCTGGTGAAGGGCACCGAACTGCTGAACGAGCTGGCCCTGCCCGGCGTCGACGTCCAGTCCGTGAGTGAGCGGCTGACCGAGGTCGAGCACGACAGCGACCAGATCACCCACGAGCTGTACAAGAAGATCAACTCGACCTTCATCACCCCGTTCGACCGGGAGGACATCTACCGTCTGGGCTCGCTGCTCGACGACGTGATGGACCACCTGGAGGCGGTCGGCAACCTGCTCTACCTGTACGGCCTGACCAAGCTCCCGGCCCTGCCGCGCGAGCTGCACGAGCTGGTGACCGTGCTCGACCAGCAGGCCAAGCTGACCGCCGACGCGATGCCCCGGCTGAAGTCGATGAAGGATCTCGAGGACTACTGGATCGAGTGCAACCGGCTCGAGAACAACGGCGACCAGATGTACCGGATGCTGCTGGTCCGGCTCTTCTCCGGTGAGTACGACGCGCTGACCGTGCTGAAGATGAAGGAGGTGGCCGACGAGCTGGAGGCCGCCTGCGACGCCTTCGAGCACGTGGCCAACACCGTCGAGACCATCGCGGTCAAGGAGTCCTGATCCTGTGAGTCCCGAACTCATCGCCGTGCTGGCGGTGATCGTGGCGGCCCTGGTGTTCGACTACACCAACGGCTTCCACGACGCCGCCAACGCGATCGCGACCAGCGTCTCCACCCGGGCGCTGACACCCCGGATCGCCCTGCTGCTGGCCGCGGTCGGCAACTTCGTCGGCGCGCACTTCGGCGCCGGGGTGGCCAAGACCGTCGGCGACGGCCTGGTCACCCTGCCCACGGGCGTGGCCAGCCTGGGGGTGGTCTTCGCCGGGGTGCTCGGCGCCATCGCGTGGAACCTGATCACCTGGTACTTCGGCCTGCCGTCGTCCTCCTCGCACGCCCTCTTCGGCGGCCTGGTCGGGGCGACCCTGCTCGCCACCGGCGGCGTGGTGCAGTGGGCGAACATCGGTCAGAAGGTCATCGTCCCGATGATCCTGTCGCCGATCGTCGGTCTCACCCTCGGCTACCTGCTGATGCTGGCCATCCTCTGGCTGTTCCGGAAGGGGCAGCCGGGCAAGCTCAACCGGGGCTTCCGCTGGGCGCAGACCGTCTCGGCGGCGGCCATGTCGGTCGGCCACGGCATGCAGGACGCCGCGAAGACCATGGGCATCGTGGTGCTGGCCCTCTACACCGGTGGTTTCCAGGACGACAAGACGCACATCCCCGGCTGGGTGTTCTGGACCTCGGCGACCATGCTGGCGCTGGGCACCTACGCGGGCGGCTGGCGGATCATCCGCACCCTCGGCCGCAAGATCATCGACCTGGGCCCGCCGGAGGGCTTCGCCGCCGAGACGGTGGCCAGCATGGTGCTCTACTTCAACGCCCTGGTGCTGAAGGCCCCGATCTCCACCACCCACACGATCACCTCGGCGATCATGGGTGTGGGTGCCACCAAGCGGCTCTCCGCGGTGCGCTGGAACGTCGCCGGCAACATCGTGCTCGCCTGGATCATCACGTTCCCGGCGGCCGCGTTGATCGCCTGCCTGACCTACCTGGTGGTCCGGCCGCTGTTCTGATCCCGGCCGTACCGCCCGTCGAGGGGCTCCCCGCCACCGGCAGGGGGCCCCTCACGCGTAGTGCACGCCGATCCGCTCCCGGATGCCGTCCAGCAGCCCCATCACCTCGAGGGTGGCGGAGTGCGGCACCAGCGGGCTCTCGGTCAGCCCCGCCGCCAGGCAGCGCTGCACCTCGGCGGCCTCGTGCTGGTAGCCGCCACCGGTGAGGTCGGCGGGGATGATCTCCGGCTCGGCGCCGGCCCGGTGCAGCACCGCCGACCCCGGCCGGTAGAACGGCTCGGGCAGGTCGATCCGGCCGGTGGTGCCGGTGATCGAGGCGGTGATCGCGGTCGCGCCGACCATGCCGCAACCGAGCGTGGCCACCGCGCCCGAGTCGTACCCGAGGACGATGCCGGTGTTCTCGTCCACGCCCTCCGGGCCGAGCTTCGCCCAGGCGTGCACGTGCTGCGGCACGCCGAGCAGCAGGTGGGCCAGGCTCACCGGGTAGACGCCGAGGTCGAGCAGGGCGCCGCCGCCGAGGGTGCGGGCCCGCATCCGGTGCTCGGGCGGGAACGGCCCGGCCGCGCCGAAGTCGGCCCGGACGCTGGTCACCTCGCCGATCGCCCCGTCGGCGATCAGCTCGACCACCCGCCGGACGAGCGGGTTCGTCCGCATCCACATGGCCTCCATCAGGAAGACCCCACGGGCGCGGGCGAACTCGACCAGCTCGGTGCTGCTCGGCAGGTCGAGGGTGAACGGCTTCTCCACCAGCACCGCCCGGCCGGCGTCCAGGCAGACCCGGGTCGCCTCGTGGTGGGCGGCGTGCGGGGTGGCCACGTAGATCACGTCGAGGTCCGGGTCGGCGGCCAGTTCGGCCCACGAGGCGTACGCCCGGGGGATGCCGTGCCGGGCGGCGAACCGCTCGGCGCTCTCGGCGGTCCGCGAGCCGACCGCGACCAGTTCGGCCCCCGGCACCAGGCGCAGGTCCTCGGCGAAGCGGCCGGCGATGTACCCGGTGGCCAGGATTCCCCAACGTGTCATGCCGGCAGGTTAACGAAGATCGACGACCGGCCGGTCGGGCGATCCACAGCTCAGGCCCTAAGCTCGCGGGATGACGATCGACAGTGACGGCTTCGCCGCCCCGGCCGCCCTGGTCGAGCACGCCCGCCGGTTCCGCGCCGAGGGTGGCACCCCGGCGGTGCCGCGGGTCGCGGCCACCGTGCTGCTGCTGCGCCCGGCCGGCGACGACTTCGAGGTGTACGTCATCCGCCGGGTCGCCGCGATGGCCTTCGGCGGGATGTACGCCTTCCCCGGCGGCGGGGTGGACCGCTCCGACTCCCAGGCGCACCTGGACTGGGCCGGCCCGGAGCCGGCGGAGTGGGCCGGCCGGCTGGGGGTGGCCCCGGCGGCCGCCCAGGCGGTGGTCTGTGCCGCCGCGCGGGAGGTCTTCGAGGAGGCCGGCGTGCTGCTGGCCGGCCCGGACGCCTCGACCGTGGTCGGCGACGTCAGCGGCGACGAGTGGGAGGCCGCCCGGCAGGACCTGGAGGCCCGCCGGGTGGGCTTCGCCGACCTGCTCGCCGGGCGGCGGCTGACCCTCCGGTCGGACCTGCTGCTGCCGTGGAGCCGGTGGATCACCCCGGAGTTCGAGCCGCGCCGCTTCGACACGTACTTCTTCGTGGCGCTGCTGCCCGAGGGGCAGCGGACCCGGGACGTCTCCGGCGAGGCCGACCACACCATGTGGATCCGCCCGGCGGACGCCCTGGCCCGGGCCGAGGCCGGCGAGCTGACCATGCTGCCGCCGACGCTGGTCACCCTGGCCCAGGTGGTCGCCGCCGGCGACCTGGCCGGCGTGGCGCGGGCGGCGGCCGACCGGGACGCCGCCACCCCGGTCACCCCCCGCCTGGACCTCCCCGACGACGGCGAGCCCCGCTTCGTCCTCTCCTGAAGAGAGGCGCGCCGGTCCCCGGAGACGCCGAGGGGCGCCGGTCAGTGCGACCGACGCCCCTCGCGGACCGGGATCCAGCGGCTCAGCCGAAGCGGCCGGTGATGTAGTCCTCGGTCTTCTTCACGCTCGGGTTGCTGAAGATCTTCTGCGTGTTGTCGTACTCGATCAGCCGGCCCGGGTCGCCGGTCTTCTCGATGGAGAAGAAGGCGGTCCGGTCCGACACCCGGGCGGCCTGCTGCATGTTGTGCGTGACGATGATGATGGTGAACTTGTCCTTGAGCTGGAACATCAGGTCCTCGATGGCCAGCGTGGAGATCGGGTCCAGCGCCGAGCAGGGCTCGTCCATCAGCACCACCTGCGGCTCGACCGCGATCGTGCGGGCGATGCAGAGCCGCTGCTGCTGACCGCCGGAGAGGCCCGCGCCCGGCTTGCCCAGCCGGTCCTTCACCTCGTCCCAGAGGTTGGCCGAGCGCAGCGCCTTCTCGGCGACCTCGTCCAGGATCGACTTCTTCCGGACGCCGTTGAGGCGCAGCCCGGCCACCACGTTCTCGAAGATGCTCATGGTCGGGAACGGGTTGGGCCGCTGGAAGACCATGCCGATCATGCGGCGCACCGCGGTGACGTCCACGTCCCGGTCGTAGATGTCCTGACCGTCGATGGTCAGGCTGCCCTCGACCCGGGCGCCGGGGAGCACCTCGTGCATCCGGTTGATTGAGCGCAGGAAGGTGGACTTGCCGCAGCCGGACGGGCCGATCAGGGCGGTCACCGTCTTGGGCTCGACGGTCAGGTTGATGTTCTCGATCGCCTTGAAGCCGCCGTAGTAGGCGGTGACGTTGGTGGCGTCGATGCGCTTGGCCATGGTGGTGGTACCTCCGGGGTTCATCGGCCGAGCCGGTTGCGACGGGCCAGCAACTTCGCCGCGATGGTCAGGACGAGTACGAGGGCGACCAGGGTCAGCGCCGCGGTCCAGGTTCGTGCCGGCGCGTACCTCGACGCGTCACCGGCCTGCTGGTAGACGAAGAGGGCCAGCGACGACTGGTTGTTCTCGAACGGGTTGAAGTTGATCGCCGCGCCGCCACCGGCGACGAGCAGCACCGGGGCGGTCTCGCCGGCGGCCCGCGCGATGGCGAGCATGACGCCGGTGACGATGCCCGGCAGCGCCGTCGGCAGCACGACCCGCAGGATGGTCTTCCACTTCGGCACGCCGAGGGCGTACGCGCCCTCGCGCAGCGGCGCCGGGACGAGGCGCAGCATCTCCTCGGTGGAGCGGACCACGGTCGGGAGCATCAGCACGCTGAGCGCCAGGGCGGCGGCGAAGCCGGAGAAGCCGGGCCGGCCGTCGTTGAACATCGGCGAGACGACCAGCACCCAGAACGCCAGCACGAAGAGCCCGGAGACGATCGACGGGATGCCGGTCATCACGTCCACGAAGAACCGGATCGCGAAGGCGAACCGGCCCCGGCCGTACTCGACGACGTAGATGGCGCAGAGGATGCCGAGCGGGACGGTGATCAGGGCGGCGATGCCGACCTGCTCCAGCGTGCCCACGATGGCGTGGTACGCCCCGCCGTTGGGGTCCCGGGCCCCGATGTTGTTCATCGAGGTGCCGAAGAAGTTCCCGTCGAGGCGTTCGGTGCCCTTGCTGACCAGCGTCCAGACCACCGAGGCCAGCGGCAGCACCGCCAGCACCAGGGCGGAGTGGATCAGGGCGCTCCAGGTGCGGTTGCGGGCCGACCGACGCCCCTCGACGGCGTTCACCGCGGCGAAGAGGCCGGCCAGGTAGAGCAGCGCGCCGAGCACCACGACGAGGACGGGGCCACCGATGCCCGCGCCGTAGACGATGCCGGCGGCGACGAGCAGGGCGACCAGGGCGATGGCCGGGGTGGCGTACCGGGGCAGCCGCCTCGCCTTGAGGGTGGGCGGCTGGGCCGGTGGCCGGGTGCGGTGAGAGGTGATCGTCGTGGTCATGCGGCCGACTCCGTGAACTCCCGGCGCCGGTAGATGATCGCCCGGGCGGTGATGTTGACGATCAGCGTGATGGTGAAGAGCACCAGACCGGAGGCGATCAACGCGCCTCGACCGGTGTCGTTCGCCTCGCCGAACGCGTTGGCGATGTTGGCGGCGATGGTGTTGCCGCCGTTCTCGATCAGGTTGAACGAGATGTTGAAGGTGATGCCGAGGGTCAGCGCCAGGGCGATGGTCTCGCCGAGCGCCCGGCCCAGGCCGAGCATCACCGCGGCGATGATGCCGGGGCGCCCGTAGGGCAGCACCGCGGTGCGCAGCATCTCCCAGCGGGTGGCGCCCAGCGCGAGCGCGGCCTCCTCGTTGGCGGTGGGGGTCTGCAGGAACACCTCGCGGGAGAGTGAGGTGATGATCGGCAGCACCATGATCGCCAGTACCAGGGAGCCGAGCAGGACCGACGCCCCGAACGGGCCGTCCCCACCGAAGATCGGAATCCACCTGAAGTACGTGTTCAGCCAGGCGGAGAAGTCGGCGACCGGGCCGGAGAAGTAGTCCCGGCCCCAGAGCCCGAAGACCACGCTCGGCACGGCGGCGAGCAGGTCGATCAGGAAGCCGAGGGCGGTGCCCAACCGGCGCGGCGCGTAGTGCGACAGGTAGAGCGCGATGCCCAGCGCCACCGGCACCGCCAGCAGCAGCGCGATCACGGAGCTGAGCACGGTGCCGAACGCGAGCGCGCCGATGCCGAACTTCGGTTCCGGGTCGTTCGGGAACCAGCCCTCGAAGGTCCAGAAGTTCACCGTGTTGGCGCGCAGGGCCGGGACGGCCTTGGCGATCAGGAAGACCGCGATGGCCGCGATGATGACCAGGACGGCGGTGCCGGCGGCCAGGGTGAGGCCGTGGAAGGCCCGTTCGGCGCCGAACGCCCGGGCCCGCGGCAGCGCGCCGCCGCCGCCCAGCCCGGCTCCGCCCGGGGTACGGGTGCTGACTGGTGCCTCGGCCACACGCGCCGAGGCACCGGCGGGCCCGTCGTGACTCGGGGTCACGCGGGTCCGGCCGGTGCCGGCGTCGGCCGAGCGCGGAGGGGTTTCACCCATCTGCTCGCTCGCTTCGAGTTGAGGTGGTGGTGTCGGTCGGGGTCGGGTCAGGAGATGTTCTTGACCGCGGCCTCGACCTTGGTGCGGACCGTCTCCGGCAGCGGGGCGTAGCCCAGTTCGGTCAGCGCGGCCTGACCCTCGCTGCTGGCGGTGTAGCCGAGGAAGCTCTTGAGGAGCGGGAGCTTGTCGGCGGCGAAGCCCTTGGAGCAGGCGATCTCGTAGGTCACCAGGACGATCGGGTAGGCCCCGGCCTCCTTGGTGTTGTAGTCGATCTTCATCTTGAGGTCGTCGCCCTGGCCGGTGATCTCGGCGCCGGCGATGGTCTTGCCCGCGGACTGGGCGGTCAATTCGGCGAACTCGCCCGCGCCGTTACCGATCTTGGCGACGCCCAGGCCGGCGTTCTCGGCGAACGACCACTCCATGTAGCCGATGGTGCCCGGGGCGCCCTTGACGCGGCTGGCCACGCCGTCCGAGCCCTTGGCGCCGGTGCCGCCCGGGGCCTTCCACTCCTTGGCCTTGCCGAAGGTCCAGTCGGCCTCGGAGGTCTTGGCGAGGAAGTCGGTGAAGTTGTCGGTGGTGCCGGAGGAGTCCGAGCGGTGCACCGTCTGGATCGTGGTGGCCGGCAGGGTGGCACCCGGGTTGTCGGCCTTGATCGCCGCGTCGTCCCACTTGGTGATCTTGCCAGCGAAGATCTTCGCCAGGGTGGTCGGCTTGAGCTGAAGGTTGTCCACGCCGGTCAGGTTGTAGGCGACGGCGACCGGGCCGATGACCATCGGCAGGTTGATCGCCTTGCCGCCGACGCACTTGGCGTCGGCCTGCGGCTGCTCCTCCTCCTTCAGGGCGGAGTCCGAGCCGGCGAAGTCGGCGGTGCCGGCGATGAAGGCCTGGATACCGGCGCCCGAGCCGGACGGCTCGTAGTTGATCGTCGTACCGGCGCACTTCTGCTGGTACGCCTTGATCCACTCGGCCATGGCGTTCTTCTGCGCGGAGGAGCCCTGCGCGTTCAGCGTGCCCTTGGCGCAGTCCGCCGCACTGGCGGAACCCGAGGCGGACGTGCCGGTCGGCTCGTTGTTGTCCGAGCCGCATGCACTGAGACCGAGCACCGCGGTAAGAGCGAGGCAGGCGATGGTGCCGTGCCGCTGGAGCTTCACCTGAGGGGTTTCCCTTCACGTCTTTGGTCAGGTCGCCCGGAAGAGGCCCGGGCGCCGGCGCTGACCGGCTGACACGAAAGCTAGGAGTGCCAGGTAGACGGTTCGCCGGTCAGAAGTGAACGGCAGATGAACAAGCGCGGCCGACGGGGTGGCCACGGCCTGAGGACCGGTTGTCGGATAGGTGAACTGCCGCCCTGCTATCGCCATTTATCCGACTTGCCGGGACGGCCGTTATCCCGTCGATGCGCTGCCGTTACCGCGCGGTGACCGCCCGGGCGGCCTCCGGTCGCGGACGACCTCCGAGGTGATCAGCCCAGCCGGTAGTTGACGTGCCCGCACCAGCGGGCGAAACCGAGCCGCTCGTAGAGCGCCACCGCGCTGCTGTTCGACTCGTCGACGTAGAGCATCACCCGGTCCAGCCCGCGGGCGTCCCGAAGGTGGGCCAGGCCGGCGGTGGTCAACGCCCGGCCGAGCCCACCGCCGTGCGCCGACGGGTCCACCCCGAGCACGTAGACCTCGCCGATCCGGGCCGAGCCGGGACGTTCGTGCACCTTGGTCCAGTGGAAGCCGAGCAGGCGGCCGCCATCCTCCTCGACGGCGAGCAGGAAACCGGCCGGATCGAACCACGGTTCGGCCAGCCGGGCGCGCAGGTCGGCCGGGGTCCACCGGCCCTGCTCCAGGTGCGCGGCGAAGGCGCGGGTGTTCAGCGCGAGCCAGGCTTCGTCGTCCGCGCCGGGGCGGAAGGCGCGCAGCACGACGCCGTCCGGCAGCCGGGGCGCGGGCAGCGCGGCGGCCAGCGAGCGGCGCAGCTGCCAGAGCACCCGGGCGCGGGTGAAGCCGAGGTCGACGGCGAGCGCCGCGGCGGAGGGGTGGTCCCCGTGGGCCCAGGCCCGCACCGGCCCGGAGGCCGCCGCCAGTACGCCCCGGGCCAGCGCCCGGCCGGTGCCCCGCCGCCGGTACGCCGGATGGACCGCCAGCTCCGCGCCGACGCCGGCCGCCGGGTCGGAGGTGTCCACGTGGGCGTACCCGGTCAGGGTGCCGTCGGTGGCGCGGGCGGTCAGGTGCACGGCCGGCGCCTCCGGGTCCCGCAGCCGCAGCAGCGTGTGCTCGTCGAACGGGTCCGCGCCGTCGGCGTCGCCGGCGAGGCGGGCCAGCGCCAGGGCCTCGGCCACCTCGGCCGGGGCGAGTCGGTCGGCTCGGGCCACCCGGTCGGTCGTCGGTTCCGCGCTGCTCACCCCGTCACCGTAGCCCCATCGGCGCGAGGGCTCAGGTGGTGCCGTCGACCGGCAGTGCCTCCAGGCGGAAGCGGCTGGTCAGGTCGGGCAGGATGTGACGCAGCGCGTCGACCGTCCCCTGCCGGTCCCCGCCGGCGTCGTGCAACAGCACGATCGAACCGGGCCCGACGCCCCGGGTGACCTGGGTGGCGATCCGGGCGGCGCCGGGCACCTCCCAGTCCGACGGGTCCACGTTCCAGTGCAGCGAGGTCATCCCCAGCTCCTGGGCGACCGACACCACCGGGTACGTCCAGGCGCCGCCGGGCTGCCGATACCAGGCGATGGGGGCGTCGGGCACGGCGTCGTGGATCGCCTGGTTGGTCCGCAGCAGGTCGGCCCGGATCGTGGCGGGGGAGCGTTGGCCCAGCTGCACGTCGTGCTGCCAGGTGTGGTTGCACAGGGTGTGCCCGTCGGCCACGATCGCCTGGATCAGGTCCGGGTGGGCCTGCGCGTTCTCGCCGACCACGCAGAAGGTGGCCCGGACGTGGAACTGACGGAGAATCTCCAGCACCTGCGGGGTGTACTGCGGGTTTGGCCCGTCGTCGAAGGTGAGCGCCACCTCGGGGGAGCCGGTGGTCATCCGAGTGCGGAACGGGCCGTCGTCCGGGTTCTCGGTCGCGCGAGGGGCGTCGGGCTCCTGGCCGGCCTCGGCGCGGCCCGACGGCGCGTCCGCGGGGATGCCGGACCCGGGCGACTGGTCGGCGTACTCGGTGTCGTGGACGCTGGCCGTGACGCCGGCCCGGGACCGGGGCTGGTCGGGGAGCAGGCTCCGACCGAGCGCGTACGCGGAGCCGAGCAGGGCGGCCAGCACGAGGACGACGACGCCCACGGCGCGGCCGGTGCTCCGGGGGCCCATCAGTGCCACCGCCGGTGTGGACCGTGGGCCGGTCCCCTCGTCGCCCCCGTGGTCAGTGCCCGCACCGTCGCCCCTCTCGCCGCCAACTCGCCCTGAGAATAGGGCCGACAAGAGGGGCAAAAAGGGCGGATCGGAAACAGTGCTCCGGACGGGTGGAACCGCGACGGTCGCGGCTCAAACCGGCGATGCGGTCCGATCGTGCAGACCGGTGCTCAGGCGTGCTCCGCCCGGACCGGCCGCGGGGTGTGCTCCGCCTCCGGCAGCGACCGCGACGGCGGGACGACGAACTTGTAGCCCACCTGGCGGACCGTGCCGATCATCGACTCGTACTCCGAGCCGAGCTTGGCCCGCAGCCGCCGGACGTGCACGTCCACAGTCCGGGTGCCGCCGAAGTAGTCGTACCCCCAGACCTCGCGGAGCAGCTGGTCCCGGGTGAAGACCCGGCCCGGGTGCTGGGCCAGGAACTTCAGCAGCTCGAACTCCTTGTAGGTGAGGTCGAGCGGCCGGCCCTTGAGCTTGGCCGCGTAGGTGTCCGGGTCGATGGTCAGCTCGCCGGCCCGGATCGAGCCGCCGGCGCCGGCGGTGGCGTTGCTGAGCCGGCCGACCGCGAGGCGCAACCGGGCCTCCACCTCGGCCGGGCCGGCGCTGGCCAGGATGACGTCGTCCACGCCCCAGTCGGCGTTCAACGCGATCAGCCCCGCCTCGGTCACCACCGCCACCAGCGGCACGCCGAGGCCGGTGGCGTGCAGCATCCGGCAGGTCGCCCGCGCCTCGCTCAGCTCGGACCGCGCGTCCACCAGCACCGCGTCCGGGCTCGGACCGGCGACCAGGGTGCGCACGTCACGGGGTGCGGTGCGGACCGAGTGCGGCAGCAGGTCGAGCGCCGGCAGCACTGCCGATGGTTCACCTGCGCGCGCGGTCACCAGCAACAGGATCTCCACACGATCACCTCCGTCCGGCGGCGGCGAAGCCGCGCGCGACCAGCGGTAGCCCGGAGGGCGTGGCGCTGCGAACTAGCGTGGGTCCCGGCGTCGCTGACGGGCGGGTAACGGCTTGAGCGTAACCGATGGCCCAGGTGGGCCCCGCTCGTCCTTTCCTGTTTGTCGGATGTGCCCTTGATCGCGCCGCAGGTTTTAACGTTGCCGAAACCGTGACCTCCGCCGGAGCCACCTGGTCTGGCACGATCGGGGCGTGTTTCCCTCCAGCTCGCCCGAGACCGGCCGTGACCCGTGGCCCGACGACGCCCGTTCGGGGCCGGCCGGCCCCGGCCGTGGCCTCCCGCCCGGCCCGCGTACCGGGCCGACCGACGACGGTGAGCCGCGGCGCGAGCGCGGGCCGCGCCGGGCCCGCAAGGGCGGCGCGCCCCGCCGGCCCGATGACGAGGCGGCGGAGCCGGAGGCGGAGGTCGTCGAGCCGGTCGACGTGCGCAAGCCGCTCTCGCTGACCGTCGCGGGTTTCGCCGCGCTGCTCGGAGTGGGCCTGGTGCTCGGCGCCCAGACCGCCGGGCCGGGGCACCGGCTGCCCTTCGCCTTCATCGTCTTCGGCGTGCAGCTGCTCTTCGTCCTGGCCTGGACGATGGCCATGCGCCCGCCCGCCCTGCTGCTGGTCGCGGTGGTCAGCGCCGCCGTCGCCGGCGCGGCGGACGTCGCCGCGGTGCAGTCGGACATCGCCGCCCTGGCGCCGCTCGGATACGTCGCGGCGGGCGGATTCCTGCTCGGCGTGCTGGGTCAGCTCGTCCGCCGGGTGGACCGGATCCGGGTCACCGACTCGCTCGGCACCACCCTGCTCATCGTGGTCGGGGTGGTCGCGTTCGCCACCCTGATCACGCTCAGCCGGATCCCGGCCGGCACCCAGGCGATCACCGTCTGCCTGGCCGCCACCGGGGTCGCGCTCACCGTCGCCCGGCTCACCGACGCCGTGCTGCCCTGGCCCCGGCTCGCCCCGCAGGTGCCGCGGGGCGCGGCCGGCGTGGTGGTCGGGGCGATGATCGGCACCCTGACCAGCGCGGTGCTCGGCAGCTACCTGGTCGGCTTCACCCCGACCAGCGCCGCGCTGATCGGCCTGGTCACCGCCGCCACCGCCGTGCTGGCCGACCTCGCCGTCGGGTACGCCGAGGCGGGCCGCCTGATGGCCGGCGAGCCGCCGACGCTGTGGATCGCCCGGCACATGCAGGGCCCGCTCGGCGGGTTCGCGCTCGCCGCGCCGGCCGCGTACGCCATGTGCGTGCTGTTCCTCTGACCTACGGTTGAGCGTCACGGCGCTCGGGTACCAACGGTGCGCCCGCGCCGGTGGCGCGGTGGACACGGACGTCGCGGGACAGCGACGGCGACGGACGAGGAGGCGGCGTGGCAGAGGCGTACCCCGCGTACGAGGAGCGTCCCCGGCGGCGGGGGCGCAAGGTGCTGGTCACGCTGGTCGTCCTCCTGCTGCTCCTGGTGGGGCTGCTGGTCGTGGCCGACCGGGTGGCGGCCGGGGTGGCCGAGCGCGCCATCGCCGACCAGGTGAAGCAGGAGGTCGCCAAGCAGGACGCCCAGTCCGCCCCGCCCAAGGTCGACGTCGGCGGCTTCCCGTTCCTGACCCAGGTGCTCGACGGCCGCTACGAGCGGATCTCCATCGTGCTGACCGACGTGCGGGGTTCGGTCGAGGGCAACGCGGTGAGCGTGCCCCGGTTGGACGTGGACGCCCGGAACGTGCGGGCCTCGCTGGACACCCTCCGCTCCGGCAGCGGCGACGTGGTCGCCGAGAAGGTCGACGGCACCGGCACCGTCACCTACGACAGTCTGGCCGCCCTGCTGGACCGCCCCGGTCTGAAGCTCGGCGAGCAGAACGGCAAGCTCGCCGTGACCGCCCCGGTGGACATCCTCGGGCAGAAGCTCACCGTCACCGGCACCGCCGACGTGACCGTGGCCGAGGGCAACAAGGTCGCGCTGCGCTTCAACGACCTGACCGCCGAGGGGCTGCCGGCGGTGCCGCTGGCCCGGACGCTGCTGAGCAACTACGCCAAGGGCATCTCGATCGACGTGCCCCTGCCCGAGCTGCCGTTCCAGCTCAACGTCCGCAAGGTCGAGCCCAGGCCGGAGGGCCTGATGGTGACCGCCGACGCGGCGAACGTACCGATCAACTCGGCCCGCTGACCGGGCAACCGGGACGACGGCCCGGCCGGGCCGTCGTCGTGTCCCGCGTCGTGTCCCGCATGCTGGTCGGACCGGTGGCGCTCTCCGGGACGGCTGCTAGGCTCCCTGCTCATGGGGACGCACCTCACCAAACGGCGCGCGGTCGACCTGTGCCGCGTGGCCACCTGCCTGTGTCGCTCCGTCATCTGACGGCGGGGCTGTCTCCGGCCGCCTAGCGGCCAACCGGCTTCAGGGTCTCTCCACCCTCCGGTGCTCTTCCCACCGCACGCCCGGCAGCGGCGCCGTCGCACGAACCCGTGATCCGTTCCTCTATGGGTCCCGCGCGTGGTGCGGCAATCACCGATTTCGATCCCGCGCAGGCTCACCATCCATCCTCACTCAGGGAGTGATTCGATGAGTCGCGACACCGCACTCGTCTCGGCCGAGTGGGCCGAGAAGAACATCGACGCCCCGGGCGTCGTCTTCGTCGAGGTCGACGAGGACACCTCGGCGTACGACACCGGCCACATCGCCGGCGCGATCAAGCTGGACTGGCGGACCGACCTGCAGGACCCGGTCCGTCGGGACTTCGTCAACAAGACCCAGTTCGAGGCGCTGCTCTCCGAGCGGGGCATCGCCAACGACGACGCCGTGATCCTCTACGGCGGCAACAACAACTGGTTCGCCGCGTACGCCTACTGGTACTTCAAGCTCTACGGCCACCGCGACGTCAAGCTGCTCGACGGCGGCCGCAAGAAGTGGGAGCTGGACGCCCGCCCGCTGGTCGCCGACCCGGTGACCCGCCCCCGGACCCAGTACGTCGCGCAGGAGCCGGACGCCTCGATCCGCGCCTTCCGCGACGAGGTGGTCGACGCCATCGGCACCAAGAACCTGGTCGACGTGCGCAGCCCCGACGAGTACGCCGGCCGGCTGTTGGCCCCCGCCCACCTGCCGCAGGAGCAGGCGCAGCGGGCCGGCCACGTGCCCACCGCGATCAGCGTGCCGTGGTCGAAGGCGGCCAACGAGGACGGCACCTTCAAGTCCGACGACGAACTGCGCCGGATCTACGCCGACGCCGGGCTGGACGACGGCAAGGAGACCATCGCCTACTGCCGGATCGGTGAGCGCTCCTCGCACACCTGGTTCGTGCTCCAGGAGCTGCTCGGCCACCGCAACGTGAAGAACTACGACGGATCCTGGACCGAGTACGGCTCGCTGGTCGGCGTGCCGGTGGCGCTCGGCGACGAGCCTGGGGAGGCCTGAGATGACTGCACCCACCGCCGCGGGTTGCGCCGCTCCCGACCAGGCCGCGCCGCTGCCGGCCAGCCTGGACCTGGAGAAGGAAACCGTCATCACCGGTGTGGTCCGCTCCGACGCGGGCGAGACCGTGCCGGGCGCGTACGTCCGGCTGCTCGACTCGACCGGTGAGTTCACCGCCGAGGTGGTCACCTCCCCGGCCGGGCAGTTCCGGTTCTTCGCCGCGCCGGGCAGTTGGACGCTGCGGGCGCTGTCCCGGCACGGCAACGGCGACACCGCCGTGACCGCCGGACGGGGCATCAACGAGGTCTCGGTGACCGTCGCCTGACCCACGCTCTGATCGGCCCCGGTCGTCCGCCCGGCTGCCCGCCGCAGGGGGCGGCCGGCCCGACGGCAGGCGCGTGACACGATGGGCGGGTGAGCGGTGCTGTCCAGGCGGGGTGGGCCCCGCCGAGTGGTCCTGGCGAGCCGGCGCCCACCCGAGGGTGGCCGCGCTGGCTGCTGGCGGTGACCGTGCTCTGGGCGGTGCTGCTGGGCGCGCTGACCTGGTGGTCCGTGCGGCACGACCCGCCGACGGTGCGCGAGCAGCGCACCCTCGCCGAGGCCGTACCGGTGGTCGACCGGGCGGCCGGCCGCCTCGTCACCGCCACCGGCGACGGGGCCTGGCAGTTGGCCGCGCCGCGGTTCGACCGGGGCTGTCGGGTCACCCCGATGGACGACGGCGCGTCGCTGGCCCGGGACCTGGACGTGGTGGTGGCCGAGGGCGGGGAACGGGCGCTGCTGGAGGCGGTCGCCAAACGGCTCCCCGCGGACTGGCGCGCCGGCGTCCACCTCGGCTCCGACGGTCCCCGGCTGCGGGCCGACGCCGGTGAGTTCGTCGCGGTGCACGGCCGGGTGGTCACCCCCGGCCGGGTCCGGCTGACGGTGGACACCGGTTGCCGACTGGACGACGTGACATACGCGACACTCCTTCCCGGCTACGCCGGCGAGCCGGCCCTGGACGAGGCGCTGCGCGCGCTCGGCCGTCCGGCGGCCACCCCGGAACAGGTCGTCGCGCCCTGCCCCGGCGGCGGGCTCGCCCGGACCGCCTGGGTCGCCGCCGGGTCCGCGCCGGCGCCGCTGGCCGGGCTGAAGCCGCTGGCCGCCGGCGGCGCGGTGGTGGACACCCCCGAGGTGTACGCCTACCGGCGCGGCACGGCCGTCGTCCTGGCCGACGCGACCGGCGAGCAGGTCCGGGTCTCCGCCTCCACCGGCTGCTGATCCCGCTCGGCCCCGGCGCGGTCAGCGCTGCTGTTGCAGGTCGGCGTCGGCGCGGTCAGCGGTCGTGCCGGCTGTCGTGCGGGGTGCGGCTGCGGCCGAGGGCGTCCACGAGGCCCCACCGGCCGGGGATGTCCAGCAGTTCCACCCGGCCCATGCCCTCCGGCACCGCCGGGTCGATGATCAGGTGCTCGCCCTGCGGTTCCAGCCCGAGCATCACCCGCAGCAGCAGCAGGGGCGTCCCGGCCGACCAGGCCTGCGGACTGCACGCCGTGGGGTACTGCACCGGGTACTCGGTGAGGTGGCGGTCGTAGCCGGCGAACGCCTCCGGGAGCCGTCCGTGGAAGTACCGGGAGGCGCTGAGCATGCTCTCGCAGATGCGTCCGGCCTCCTCGCGGAAGCCGTACCGGGCCAGGCCCCAGGCGATGAAGGCGTTGTCGAACGGCCAGACCGTCCCGACGTGGTAGCCGACCGGGTTGTACCGCCCCTGGTCGGCGGCGAGCGTGCGTACCCCCCAGCCGGAGAAGAGCAGGGGGTCGAGCAGGAGGCGGGCGATCCGCTCGGCCCGGGACTCGTCCACGATGCCGCTCCACAGCAGGTGGCCGATGTTGGAGGAGAGCGCGTCCACGTGCCGCCCCTCCGGGTCGAGGGCGAGCGCGAAGTACTCGCGCTCGGGGATCCAGAAGTCCCGGTTGAAGCGCTCCTTGAGGGCGGCGGCCTCGCGTTCCAGCCGCTCGGCGTAGGCGGGGTCGTTCCAGAACTGCCGGGCCATCCGGGCGCCGCGCAGCTTCGCGTCGTACGCGTACCCCTGGAGTTCGCAGGTGGCCCGGGGGAAGTCCGGCAGCCGGCCGTCGGAGTAGGAGATCGAGTCCCACGAGTCCTTCCAGCACTGGTTCTGCAGGCCGGTGTCCGGGTTGCGGGTGCGGTACCAGAGGTAGCCGGTGCCGAGCAGGTCGCCGTAGCTGTCGATCCAGTCCAGCGCCGCCCGGGCCGAGAACTCCAGCTTGCGCACCAGGTCGGCGTCGCCGGTCCACCGTTCGTACTCGTCCAGCAGGATCACGAAAAGCGGCGTGGAGTCGGCGGAACCGTAGTAGGGCGAGTGGGGCTGCTCCTCGAAGCCGGCCGTCTCGCCGTAGCGCAGCTCGTGCAGGATCTTGCCCGGCTCCTCGTCGCGGAAGTCGTCCAGGCGGTGACCCTGCAACCCGGCCAGCATCGTGATGGTCGGCGGGACCAGCTCGGGCAGGAACGGCAGCACCTGGAGCGAGGTGAGGATGCTGTCCCGGCCGAAGAGGGTCATGAACCAGGGCAGGCCCGCCGCGAGCAGCCGTAACCGGAGGGTGATCGACTCATAGCGCAGCGCGGCCAGGTCGTCAAGACTCTGCCGGTACGCCGTGGCCAGCGGCTCGCAGTCGCAGCCCAGTTTGGGCGCGCGGTCGACCAGCTCCTGCTGCTCCGCCAGGATGGCGGCGGGGCTGCGGCTGCCGCTCAGCGGGGTGGTCGCGCGGAAGTCCTCCCCCCGGGCGCCGTAGATCAACGCCGACACGTGCAGCCGGGTGGTCCACTCGGCGTGCGGGCCGACGAGGATCGTCCAGGTCATCCCGCCCTGGTCCACCTCGGCGGGGGCGGTGCTGGTGATCACGGTCTCCCGGTGGAACGCCTCCCGCCGGTAGGTGAGCTTCAGTTCGTTCTCGCCGACCGTGGCGGTGGTCCGGCCCGCCTTGGTCCGCTTGTGTTTGATCTCGAAGAGGTCGGCGAAGTCGGAACCCATCTCCAGTCGGAGGTTGAACCGCATCTCCCGCTCGGAGTGGTTGAGCACGGTGAGTTCCTCGCCCAGGCTGCCGCCGATGGCCCGGCGGCGGATCACCGACACCTTGGCGTCGAGGTAGTGCGTCGGCTCGCCGGGGACGAGGAAGTACCGGGTCCGGTAGGACTGCGAGTCGTCGATCGAGAGGGCGTGCAGCCGCTCCCCGTCGAGGGTCAGCAGCCAGGTGGAGAGGAAGCGGGTGTCGAACGAGAAGAGCCCGGTGGGGAAGTCGAACGACGGCTCGATGTCACCGCGGTAGTCGCAGACGACGAAGGTGTTGCCGTCGAGGATGCTGACCAACTGCCTCATCCTGACCGTCCGACCTGCTCGCGGGCGGTCTCCCGAGGATCCCGGGCGCCCGGCGGGTCGGGGAGGAACCGGCGGAAGGCGAGAAAGAGCGCGGAGTTGCCCCCGAAGGTGCACTCATTGCGCAGGACCGCGGATACGGCCTCGGCCCGGCCGGTGACCAGCCGCTCGAAGAGGTCCGCGCTGCTGTTCCAGATGGCGTCCGCGGGGCCGCGGGCCCGGTTGACGATGACTTCGCCGGGGCTTATCTGGACCAGCCAGTGGTCGGTGCGGTTGTCGGTGGTGAGGTCGATCTGGATCGTCCCGGCGAACGGGGTGCGCAGCACCGCCGGGGCGCGCGCCGGCAGCGATGCGAAGAACTCCTCTATCGCCTCGTTCACATCCGAATGGTAGGCAGCGAACGGACATGTCGGGACGGTATTGGTACTCCACGCAGATCGGACATGACGTCCGGGTTGGTCAATAGACCAGCGCCTGGGCCCCCTCGGCCATCGCCTCCTCGACGAAGACGGCCGCACCCGCGATGCGTACCCCGGGCAGCACGTCGCCGGGGCCGATGTCCCGGCGGGCGGCGCACTGGGTGCAGGCGGTGACCCGACCGGTGGTGAGGATGACGTGCAGCAGCTCCGGCAGCGGCGCGGAGTGCGGCAGCTCGAACTGCTCCGCCCGACCGGGGAGGGCGAACCAGGTCGACTCGCCGGTCAGCCAGAGCGACACCTCCACTCCGGCTGCGGCGGCGGTGGCGGCGACCGTGAAGGCCTGGGCGCACCGCTCCGGCGCGTCCGCCCCGGCGGTGGCCTTGACGACGAGAATGCGGGCCATGACGCCCAGCATAGGATGACCATGATGGTTACCGAGATCGGGTTCGTCAGCCTGCTGGTCGCGGGCCTCGGCGCGCTCGCCGGTGGCCTGGTCTACCTTGCCGTACGCATATCGAGAGGTAACTGGTGAGCGCGAGGAGTGAGCCGGGTTTGCGAGCCCCGCAGTCGCGAACGGAGATGGCTCTGTGAGCGCGAACAAGCCGGACGAGAACCCGCTGCAGCCGCCGTGGCTGAACGCGCCGCCGGTCGAGGAGTACCCGTTCGAGGAGAGCCACGACCTGCGGGTCGGCCCGAAACTGCACCCGGCGCTCGACGGCCTGCTGCCGTACGTCGGGGTGTGGCGGGGGCGCGGCCGGGGTGGCTTCCCCACCATCGAGGACTTCGACTTCGCCCAGGAGATCCGGATCAGCCACGACGGCCGGCCGTTCCTGCTCTACGAGTCGCGGGCGTGGATCCTCGACGAGCAGAGCCGGCCGGTGCGGCCCGCCGGGCGTGAGGTCGGCTGGTGGCGTCCGGTGCTCAGCGGCGACCGGGCCACCGACGAGCTGGAGGCGCTGATGATGAGCCCCACCGGGATCATGGAGCTCTACATCGGCAAGCGCAGCGGCACCCAGATCGAGTTCGCCACCGACGCGGTGGTGCGAACCTCCACCGCCAAGGAGGTCACCGCCGGCGCCCGGCTCTTCGGCATCGTCGAGGGCGCGCTGCTCTACGCCCAGGAGATGGCCGGCATGGGCCAACCCCTCTCGCCGCACCTCTCCGCCCGCCTCATCCGCGTGGCCGGCTGAACCACCCTCCGGCACGCCCACCCCGGACCCGCGGTGATCGATAACCTGCGTCCCCGGACCCGGACGGGGTCAGGGAACGGGGTGGGCCAGGAGGGCCTGGAGGGCCGGGGTGTGCGGGGAACGGCGGAGGCGCGTGGCGTCGAGGCTGCGGAACTCCGCCAGGCCGCGCACCGACGAGGTGAACCAGACGCCGTCGACCTCGACCAGCCGCCGCGGCGTGGTCATCCGCTCGGCGGCGGCGAAGCCCAGCTCCCCGGCACGGGCGAGCAGCCAGGCGCAGGTGGCGCCGGGGAGGATGCCCGTCGCGGCAGCCGGGACGGAGCACAGCGTCCCGCCCTCCAGCCACACCACGTTCGCGCTCGGCCCCTCCAGCACGTACCCGTCCGTGGAGGTCCAGAGCACGTCGTCCACGCCGTTGCGGGCGGCCCAGCGCCGGGCGGCGCTGCTCACTCCGTACGAGGTGGACTTGACGCCGGTGGGGAGCCAGCCCAGCTCCGGCCGGGCCGTCGCGGCCACCCCGAGGGGCAGGGTGGCCACGCCGACACCGTCGAGCCGGGCCCGTCGGGCGGACGGCGGCACCTCGCCGAGGGTGGCGTAGACGGTCGGCGGGCCGCCGCCCTCCGGGCCCCGGGTGCAGACCAGCCGGAGCGCGCCCTCCACCTCCGCCGGCCAGCCGGCGGCCACGCTCTCCAGCAACTCGACCAGGGCGTCCTCGGCGGGCAGCGCCAGCTCCACGGCGGCGGCGCCGGCCCGCAGCCGGGCCAGGTGCGCCGCGCGCAGCCAGGGCCGCCCGCCCCGCAGGTGCATCGTCTCGAAGAGGCCGTCGCCGTGCAGCACGCCGAGGTCATCGCCGCGCAGCACCGGCTCCCCACCGGGTACGACGCCCCGGCCGAGCACGGCGACCCTGGTTGCCTCCATGACCGTCGAGCCTAGACAGTGGCCGGGGCGCCCGGTCGCGCCCGCCTGCCCCGGTCAACCCCGCGCGGCGGCCAGTTCGGCGTTGGCCCGCTCGGTGACCAGGGTCAGCACGCGGGCGGTGACGGCCAGGTCGGCGGCGGGGATGTCCGCGTACACCCGGCCGGCGATGCCGGCGCTGATCTCGGCGATCCGGCGCTGCCGGGCCCGGCCGGCCTCGGTCAGGTCCACCCGGGGTTCGTCGGCCGGCAGCACCCGCACCAGGCCGGCCTCGGCCAACTCGGCGATCGTGGCCAGCACCGCCGCCGCGTCGATCTTCAAGGTGCCGGTCATCCGGTCCACCAGCCGGGAGCGGTCGAGCGTCCCGCCGGCGTTGGCGACGGCGTTGAGGGCCAGGGCCTGCGGGAAGGACGTGCCGGTCGGGGCCAGCTCGCCTTCGAGGACCGCGCGGGTGGCGTAGTGGGCCAGGCCGACGACCTGGCCGTTCAGGGTGGGAGTGGTCGACATCGGTTGCTCCTTCGTTCGCTCCATGCTTTCGACACTCAGAGCATATTGAGACGCAGTCTCATTTGGCAACAGGTTTCTAAGGGTGTCAGGTCTCTTCCCGGTCGGGATGCGGCTAGATTGCCGCCATGACCGCCGACTCCTCGACGTCCGACCGGGCCCTGCCGCTGCGGGAGCGCAAGAAGCTGCGGACCCGGCGCGCGCTCGCCGACGCCGCGCTGCGCATGTTCACCGAGCGGGGCTTCGAGGCCACCACGGTGGAGGAACTGGTCGACGCGGTGGAGGTGTCCCGCAGCAGCTTCTTCCGGATCTTTCCGGCCAAGGAGGCCGCCGCCATCGAGGCGGAGGCGGAGCTCTGGTCGGCCTACCTGGCCGCCCTGGACCGGCGCGCCCTGTCCGGCCTCGTGCTCACCGAGCTCAGTGACCTGCTGGGCGAGGTGGTCACCGGGCTCGGGGCCGACTGGGCGGACCGCTACGTCGCCACCCGGCGGCTCGTGCTGACCTCACCCGCCCTGCTGGCCTACGCCGCCCACTACCGCGCCGAGGTCGAGCAGCGGATCACCGACCGGCTGGCCGGCAAGCTCGCGCTGCCCCCCGGAGACCTCCGGCCCCAGATCCTCGCCGAGGTCACCACCACCGCCTGGCGCCTGGCCGCCCGGGCCTGGGTGCACGGCGGCGGTCAGGGCGGGCTGCCGACCCTCGTCGAGCGGGTCGCGCGCGCCTTCCGGGCCATTCCCGCGAGCCTGGAGCTTTCCGCGCCGGAACGACCCGCCGGCGCCGAACTATGATCGGACGGTGTCCGAATCCTCGCTCGCGGAAATGCTCCGCTCCCGTGGGCTGCGGCTGACGGCGCAGCGGCAGCTGGTGCTCCAGGCCGTGCTGGACCTCGGGCACGCCACGCCGGAGCAAGTGCACACGGCGGTCCGGGAGGTCGCCGCGGGCGTCAACATCACCACCATCTACCGGACCCTGGAGCTGCTGGAGCGGCTCGGGCTGGTGACCCACACCCACCTGTCGCACGGGTCGCCGACCTACCACGCGGCGGGTGAGCACCAGCACGTCCACCTGGTCTGCCGCGAGTGCGGGGCGATCGACGAGATGGATCCCGAGCTGCTCCGTCCCCTCGCCGACCAGCTCGTGGCCGAGCGCGGGTTCCGGGTCGACATCGGGCACGTGGCGCTCTTCGGCGTCTGCGGCCACTGCGAGGACGGGGAACCGAAATGATCGACATCGCGGGAGCGGTGGCCGTCGAGGCGATCGACGAGGCCAGTCGCGACCAGCCGGAGCCGGCGCACCGCGCCGCCGGGGTCCGGGGCGTCGCCGCGCACTACGGGGACCCGATGCGCGAGCAGCGCACCCTGGCCACCGGGGTCGGCCTGGTCGACCGGTCGCACCGCGGCGTGGTCGCGGTGCCCGGCGAGGAGCGGATCGGCTGGCTGCACACGCTGACCAGCCAGCACCTCAACGCGCTGAAGCCCTGGCAGGGCACCGAGCTGCTGGTGCTCAGCCCGCACGGGCACGTGGAGCAGCACGCGATGGTCGCCGAGGACGGCGAGACCACCTGGCTCGACACCGAGCCGGGCGCCACCGAGGGGCTGCTGTCGTACCTGGAGAGGATGCGGTTCTTCAGCCGGGTCGAGCCGCGCGACGCCACTGCCGACCACGCGCTGCTCTCGCTGGTCGGTCCGGAGGCGGTCGCGGCCGTCGCGGCCCTCGGCGTCACCGGGCTGGCCGACCCCGACGTGGTCGCGGTGCCGGGTCCGAAGTTCCGCTCCGACGAGCTGCCGTCCCGGCCCACCGTCGTGTACGACGTGCGGCCGCTGCCCGTCGGCGGTTGGGCCCGCCGGGGCCCGCTCGGCGTGGACCTGCTGGTGCCCCGGCCCGCCATGGACCAGGTCGTGGCCGAGCTGCGCGGCAACGGGGTGCCGGTGGCCGGGCTGTGGGCGTACGAGGCGGTGCGGGCGGCTGCCCGGCTGCCCCGGGTCGGGGTGGACACCGACCACCGGACCATCCCCGCCGAGGTGGGTCTGATCGCCCCGGCGGTGCACCTGAACAAGGGCTGCTACCGGGGGCAGGAGACGGTGGCCCGGGTGCACAACCTGGGCAGGCCGCCGCGCCGGCTCGTCCTGCTGCACCTGGACGGGGTGACCACCGACCAGCCGCCGGCCGCCGGCACGCCGGTGATCCTGGACGGCCGGGCGGTCGGCTTCGTCGGCACCGCCGTGCACCACTACGAGCTGGGGCAGGTCGCCCTCGCCGTGGTCAAGCGCAACGTCGGCGACGACGCCCACCTGCTGGTGGGGGAGACCGCCGCGGCGATCGACCGGGAGTAAGGGTGCCGGGCCCGCGCCCATGTTGCAGGAAGTCTTCCTTCCCACTGGGCGCGGTCCCGCCATTCTTCCGTCTTTCCCGGCTCCGGCCGTCGACCGGAGCCGGCCGGGGCGGCTAGGATCCCGGCATGAGCACAGGGACGTTGATCACGGTTGCCCCCACCGGCGCGGAGTCCGCCAAGGCGGAGGTGCCGGCGCTGCCGGTGACCCTCGACGAGCTGCTGCTGACCGCCAAGGAGTGCGAGGCGCTCGGCGCCGCCGTGATCCACGTCCACATCCGCGACGACGAGGCGCGGCCGACCCTGGACCAGGGCCGGCTGCGGGACACCGTGGCGGCGCTGCGGGAGAGCACCGACCTGATCGTGCAGCTTTCCTCCGGCGGCGCGGTGACGGACCCGGAGTCCGCCCGGCTCGCCGTGCTCGACGCCGGACCGGACATGGCCTCCTGCACCATGGGCACGCTCAACTTCGGCGACGACGTCTTCCTCAACCGGTGGGAGTTCATCGTCGACCTGCACACCCGGATGCAGGAGCGCGGCATCGTCCCCGAGTACGAGATCTTCGACCTGGGCCACCTGACCGCCCTGCAGCGGCTGCTCGGCAAGTACGGGCTGCCGCACGGCGGCCACGTGCACGTCGACTTCGTGATGGGCGTGCCGGGCGGCATGCCGGGCACCACCCAGGCGCTGGTCGCCGCCCACCAGGCGCTGCGTGACCTGCCGGCGGGCACCACCTTCTCGGCCACCGGCATCGGGCGCAGCACGATCCCGGTGCTGCTGGCCTCGCTCTCGGCCGGCGGCCACCTGCGGGTCGGCATGGAGGACACGGTCACCTACGCCAAGGGCCAGCCGGTCGAGTCCAACATGCAGCTGGTCGCCCGGGCGGTCGGGTTCGCCCAGCTCGCCCAGCGTCCGCCGCTGACCACCGCCGAGGCCCGCACGCTGCTCGGCCTGTAAGGCCGGCCCCGCCGCCCACCCCTGTACGGCCACCGCCGACGTCCCTGGTCACCCGGCTGCCGCGCCCTGCGGAGGCGTCGGTACCGTCCACTTCGTGGGAAAGACGTACGAGGGCGGCGTGCCGCTCGTCGAGGTGGTCCGGTCCGGTTTCGTGGAGGGCGTGCACCGCGGCTCGGTGGTGGTGCTCGACGCCGATGGCGCACCGGTGGCCGGGGCGGGGGACGTCACCTCGCCGATCTTCCCGCGCTCGGCGAGCAAGCCGATGCAGGCGATCGGGATGCTGCGCGCCGGCCTACCGCTGACCGACCCGGCCGACGTGGCGCTGGTCTCCGCCAGCCACGCCGGCGAGGAGTTCCACCTGGCCCGGGTGGCGGCGCTGCTGGCCCGGGCCGGGCTGGACGGCTCCGCCCTGCACTGCCCGCCCGACCTGCCCGTCGGTGAGGCGGCCCGGGAGGCGGTGCTGCGCGCCGGCGGCGGGCCGACCCGGGTGCAGATGAACTGCTCCGGCAAGCACAGCGGAATGCTGCTGACCTGCGTGGCGGCCGGCTGGCCGCTGGACGGCTACTGGCGGCCGGAGCACCCCCTGCAGCAGCGGCTGACCGCCACCATCGAGGAGTTCACCGGCGAGGAGGTGGCGGCCGTCGGGGTGGACGGCTGTGGCGCGCCGGTGCTCGCCGTCTCGCTGACCGGGCTGGCCGGGGCGTACCTGCGGTTGGTCTCCGCCGAGCCGGGGTCGGTGGAGCGGACCGTGTCCGACGCGATGCGGGCGTACCCGGAGCTGGTCGGCGGGACCGGGGCCGAGGACACCCGGCTGATGCGGGGCGTACCTGGGGCGTTGGCCAAGGTGGGCGCGGAGGGCGTGATCGCCGCGGCCGTGCCCGGCGTGGGCGCGGTCGCCCTCAAGATTGACGACGGCGCCGGTCGGGCCCGGATGCCGGTGCTGGTCTCCGCGCTGCGCCGGCTCGGCGTCGACGCCCCGGTGCTGACCGAGTACGCCGAGCTGCCGCTGCTCGGTGGCGGCCTGCCGGTCGGGGTCGTGCGGGCCGCCTGGTGACGCCCGGTCCGCGCCCCGCCGCCTGAAGCCGGCGCGTCGCAGCCGGTGGCGCCGTGCGCGGGCGGCTGGCGGCACCGCGACGCCTCGTGGTGCGGGCGGCTGCGGTCCACTACAGAGCGTGAGTCCCGTCCGGCAGCAGACTTCCGTGAGCGTGATGCCTGTGAGGCATAAATATGCCTGACAGGCATCACGCTCATGGGCACACATCCTGCCGAGCGCGACACGCCCGGCGCGGTGTGGGTGCGTTTCCTGTCGTCGGGGTGCCAAGAAACGCACCCGAGTGGGCCGGACGGTAGGACGCGCCGCATCACCGGCCCGCCGAAGGGCCGGCACCGCGACGCCTGTGCGGGGGGCCGGCCCGGCGCGGTCAGCGCAGGAAGTCGCGCAGGGCGGCGTCGACCGCCTCCGGGCGCTCCAGCGGCAGCAGGTGGGCGGCGTCCGGCACGTCGGGCAGGCGCACCGCGCCGGGTACCTCGGCCGCGATCCGGTCGGCGAGCCGGGAGATGTCCGGGACGTCGGCCGCGCCGGCGGTGACCAGCACCGGCAGCCGCAGCTCACCGAGGCGCTCGATCGCCGGCGGGTCGAGGTCGTCGACCTCCACCGCGCTGAGCGCCTGCTCGGCGGCGAGCGCCCGCTGGTCCATCTCCTCGGCGAAGGCGACCAGGCCCGGGTCGACGTCCTCCGGGCGGCGGCCGGGGCCGACCACCCAGAACCGCACCTCGCCGGCCGCGCTCGCCGCGAAGTCCTCCGGGTCCACCTCGCCGACCAGCGTCTCCCAGAGCTGCTCGGCCTCCTCGGACCACTGGTTGCCGGCGACGGCGGAGCCGAAGAGCGCGAGGGCGGAGACCCGTTTCGGGTGCGCCAGCGCGGTGTCGACCGCCACCGCCCCGCCGAACGAGCAGCCGACCAGGGCGGCCCGGTCGATGCCCAGCGCGTCCAGCACCGCGACCACGTCGTCGTGGTGGGCGAAGGACGCCGGCGGCAGCTCGGAGTCGCCGTAGCCGCGCAGGTCCAGCGCGATCACCCGGTGCCGTTCGGCGAGAGCGGGCGCCAGGTGCCGCCACATCCGCCGGTCCGCGATACCGGCGTGCAGCAGGAGCACGGGGCTGCCGCTGCCCAGGTCGTCATAGGCGAGCCGGGCACCGTTGATGTCGATCATCGTCACGCGTGCAAGCTACGCAGGTAGAACCGGGTCCGCAACCGCCTGTTGTTACGTTGCTAACTTTGGCTAGCGCTTTGCTTGCTGTAGTTAGCACCGCGGACTACCGTTGGGCCCATGGCCGCACCCAAGGATCTACCCGACGTCGGCGGATTCATCCGTGACCTGCGCCGGAACGCCAAGATCTCGCTGCGCCAGCTCGCCGAGCAGGCCGGGGTGAGCAACCCGTACCTCAGTCAGATCGAGCGCGGGCTGCGCAAGCCGAGCGCCGAGGTGCTCCAGCAGCTCGCCAGCGCGCTGCGGGTCTCCACCCCGGCGATGTACCTGCGCGCCGGGCTGCTCGACGACAAGGAGGGTCAGGGGGTGCTCGCGGCGATCGCCGTCGACCCCGACCTGACGATGGCGCAGAAGCAGTCGCTCACCCAGATCTACGAGACCTTCCGCCGGGAGAACGTCCGGCTCGCCGAGGCGACCGCCGCGGCCGGCCCGGAGACCACTCCGGCGGCGGAACCCAGCGCACCGGCCGAGCCGACCGGGGCGGCGGCCACCGTCACGCCGGCCGCGACCGGCCCCACCACCGGAGACGGCACCCCGACCGAGGCCGTCCTCGAATCGGTCGCCGTCACCGAGGCGGGCCCCGCGCCCGCCCCCGTCACCCCCGACAGCAAGGCCGCGGGAGCGGCCGAGGAGGAGAAGTCATGACCCAGCCGAAGACCAACCGCATCCCGGCCCCGCTCTACGCCGCCGCCGGCGCCGGCGAGCTGGCGTACCAGCAGCTCCGCAAGCTCCCGACCGTGGTGGGCGAGCTGGGCACCAAGGTCGTCGCCGACGGCACCAAGGTGGTCACCGAGATCGGCGGCAAGGCTGTCGTCACCGGCTTCGAGCTGCGCCAGAAGGCCACCGAGACCTTCAAGACCGCCAACCTGACCGCGACCGGCCTGCGCGAGAAGGCCGTCCCGGCCGACCTCGACCTGGACAAGCTGCGCGAGGCCGCCACCCGCAACGCCGCCGCGCTGCTGGTCGGTGCGCAGGCCGCCCAGGAGCGCGCGCTGGCCGCGTACGGCGCGCTGATCGCCCGCGGCGAGCGCGTCGTCGGCGCCGGCGTGCTGGAGGCCGCCGACACCGTCAACGCCGACATCGAGGCGACCGACGCCACCCTCCCGGCCGAGGTGAAGAACGAGGTCCCGACGGCCGCCACCGCCGCACCGGCCGAGGCGGAGATCCCCACCCCGGCCGAGGTGGCCGAGGTCGTCGAGGCCAAGCCGGCCACCGCGAAGACCACCCGGGCGCGGGCCACCCGGGCCGCCAAGCCGGCCGCCACCCCGTCGGCGAAGCTGCCGAAGGCCACCAAGCGGACCCGCCCGGCCGCCGAGTAACCGCCGCAAACCAGTACGACCCCGGAAGCGTCCTGTGGGACGTTTCCGGGGTCGTCGGCATATGCTGGCCGGCATGGCCATCGCCGCGCCGATCTTCGTGTTCGAAGTCCGCTATGTGATCGAGCTGATCCTGCTCGTCTTCGCCCTGGCCGTCCAGGGCATCGCCCTGGTGCACGCGATCACCCAGCGCGCCGACGCGTTCCCGGCGATCGGCACCCTGCCCAAGGGCGGCTGGATCGCCATCCTGGCGGTCTGTCTGGTGCTCACCCTGCTCGGCTTCGGCGCGCTCAGCATCTTCGGGCTGATCGGCATCGCGGCGGGCCTGATCTACCTGCTCGACGTCCGGGTCGGGCTGCGTGACCTGCACGACGGCAAAGGCTTCTGGTGAGAGGTTTCCGCTGGCCCCCGCCGCCCGACGGCGGACCCCGCACCTGGGGGCCCGGCCCGGGCGCGCCGCGTACCGGGCGACCGGCCCTGCCCGAGCCGGAGACCGAGCTGGTCACCACGCCGCACGGCGTACGGCTGGAGCGGCTGGTCACCGGCGCCGGTGACCCGGCCACCGTCTTCGCGCACGGGCTCGGCAACGGCATCGCCACCACCCGCCCGTTCGGCAGCGCGGTCACCGGCCGCAAGATCTTCTTCCAGTTCCGCGGGCACGGGCGTTCGGACGCGCCGGCCGGCCCGTGGAGCTACCTGGACCTCGCCCGTGACCTGCGGGCCGTCGCCGACCTCGGTGGGGCCACCCGCGCCTTCGGGGCCAGCCTCGGGGCCGGGGCGCTCTGCCGGCTGCTGCTGGAAAGCCCCGACCGCTTCGAGAAGCTGGTCTTCTTCCTGCCCGCGGTGCTCGACAAGCCGCGCGGCCCGGTGGCCCGGCAACGGCTGACCGACCTGCTGGACGCGGTGGCCGACGGTGACGCCTCGGCCGTCGCCGACGTGGTCTCGCTGGAGGTGCCGGCGGCGGTGCGCAACACCCCGGCGGGCTGGGCGTACCTGCGGCAGCGGCTCGACCAGCTGCTCCGCGACGGGCTCGCCCCCGGGCTGGCCGACCTGCCGGAGCAGGCCCCGCTGCGGGACGTCTCCGCCCTCGCCGCGGTGACCGCCCCGGCGCTGGTGATCGGCTGTGCCGGCGACGACCTGCACCCCGCGCACGTCGCCGAGGAGTTGGCCACCGCGCTGCCGCACGCCACCCTGCATGTCTACGACCGCCCGGGTTTCGCCTGGACCGAACGCGCCGACCTGCGGGAGCGGATCTCGACGTTCCTCAACGGGTAGCGTCTGCTGTCATGGGCGTCACACACCACGGCCGTACCCACCGTCTCGACCTCGCCGACCCCACCCTGCGGGAGTGGAAGTGCACGGTGCTCGCCGCCGACGAGCAGGGCATCGTGCTGGACCGGTCGGCGTTCTACCCGGGCGGCGGCGGCCAGCCGCCGGACCACGGCGTGCTGCTCTGGCAGGGCGTGCAGACCCGGATCGTCGGCACCCGCAAGGGCGACGACCTCTACCTGATCCCCGCCGAGGGCGACCCGGTGCCGCCGCTCGGCACCACGGTCACCGGCGCGGTGGCGGACGAGCGGCGGACCCGCCTGATGCGCACCCACTCCGGCCTGCACGTGCTCTGCGGCGTCGTGTTCCGCGACTTCGGCGCGCTGGTCACCGGCGGCAACATGGAGCCGGGGGAGGCCAGGATGGACTTCAACCTGCCCGAGGTGCCGCCGGACTTCAAGACCCGGATCGAGGAGCTGGTCAACGCCGAGGTGGCCGCCGACCGGTCGGTCGCCGTGCGGGTGCTGCCCCGGGCCGAGGCGCTGGCCCTGCCGGACATCATCCGTACCCAGTCCAACCTGATCCCGCCGGACGAGCAGGAGGTCCGGATCGTCGACATCGTCGGGCTGGACGTGCAGGCCGACGGCGGCACCCACGTCGCCTCGACCGCCCAGATCGGCAAGGTGCAGGTGGTCAAGGTGGAGAGCAAGGGCCGCGCCAACCGCCGGGTCCGGGTCAGGTTGGTCGACTGAGGTCACCGCCACCGGGGTGTCCCCGGCACCGGTGGACCGGTGCCGGGGACGACGGGTCAGACGAGGTCGATCCGTTCCCGCTCGATCGGGTAGCCCGCTCGGGCGAAGATGGCGGCCATCGGATGGTTGGTCTGATCCGTGGCGGCCACGATTTCCGTCGCGCCGCCCTCGACCAGCAGGTGCGTCCCCTCGACCAGCAGGTCGTACGCGTAGCCGTGGCCGCGCTGCTCGGGGACCACGCCGACGAAGCCGATGATCGGATCGGTGTGGTTGCGGGCCGGCACGATGATGCCGACCAGCTCGCCGCTCGCGGTCCAGGCCAGTCGCCACCAGTCACGCGGGCTCGGCAGCCAGCGCAGCAGGTCCAGTTCCTCCCGGGCCGCCGCGTCCGGCCCGGAGGTGGCGGTGGTGTGGCGGTTGTGGGCGTCCAGGCTGCCCTCGCCGACGCGGCGGAGGACGTCGAGGATCACGGCGTCGTCCGGTTCGGGGCGGAACGTGAGCCGACCCGGCCGGTCGGGCAGTGCACTCCCGGTGGTCCAGCGGTACCGGTACCGCTCGACCAGCACCGACATGCCGGCGGCCGTGGCGGCGTCGATCCGCGCCTGCGCCTGCGCCCGGACGGCAGGATCGTCGCGCCAGCCGGGTGGCAGCGAGAGCGAGTACTCCGCCCGCAGCGGTGCGGTCCGGAGCAGCTCCACCGCCGCGTCGGGGTCGGTGAAGTCGAACCAGTCGAAGACCAGCGGCTGGTCGTCGTCCGGCCCACCCCACCAGGCGGCGCGGGCCACGACGACGTCGTCGCGCAGGGCGACCCAGGTCCATTCGGGGCGGTACCGGCCGGCTTCGGCCATGTCGAGGTAGCGCTCGCCGAACGCGGCGCGGCCGACGAGAGCGGGGTCGGGCAGGGAGTCGAAGAGTTTTTCCTCGCCCGCGGTGATCGGGCGGATGACCAGGTCGGTCATGGGATCCTTCCGGGTGGTGACGTGCTCCCGGTTCAGGACCTCGGCGTCCTCGCCGTCGGGTGGGAGCACATGACAGTCGTGGTGGACATCGCGCTCACCTCCCTTTCGTTGATCGAGGACGCGGGCGGCAGCTTAGCACCGGGGCCGGCGCCCGGCCGAGCGGTTTTCGCTCAGCCGGCCGGCGGCAGGTGGGCGGCGCGCACGTCGAGCAGCCAATCCTCCACCGTCGCCTCGTCCGGCCGCTCCGGCAGCGGCGTACGGCTGGTGTCGAAGTCCCGCTGCGCCGCGGCGACCAGCGCCTCCGCCTCGTCCAACGCGCCGCCGGCCACCCGCTCGCCGAAGGCCCGGAACCACTCCGGGTCGGCCAGCCGGATCTCCAGCACGCCGGTCGCGTAGAGCAGCCGGCCCTGGTGCAGCAGCCGGGCCAGGTGCCGGGCGTGCTTGGCCGAGCGCCGCCGCCCGCTTACTGACGAGTCGCGGGTGGTGAGCTTGCGGAACTGCTGCGTGGCGTACCCGAGGTAGGCGTCGCGGACCCGGGGCGCGCTGAGGAACGCCGACCGGATCGCGATCAGCCGCTCGCCGAACTCCGTCCGGGTCTCGTAGCAGTCGTCCGGCAGCCACATCAGCTCGGTGGCGGTCGGGTTGCCGCTCAGCGCGAGCTTCGCGTACTTGCCGGCCTCGTGCAGGGTGACGTCCGGGTCGGTGGTGACCACGGACTCCTTCGGCGGGTGCAGGCCGTGGAACGCGACGGTGGGCGCGGCGAACACGCCGATCCGGTCGACGTCCGAGCCCGGCCCGGCCAGCCCGTACGCGACCGACCCGACGATCCCGGAGAGCAGCAGGTGCATGCCGGCGAGCATGACGCACGACACCCGATCGCGAAACCGGACTTCGGGTGTCAGGTTTTCCTGTCAGGGTCGGACGCATGACGACGAAACCGCTGACAGGGAAAATCGCGCTGGTCGCCGGGGCGACCCGGGGCGCCGGCCGGCAGATCGCCATCCAGCTCGGCGCGGCCGGGGCGACCGTCTACGCCACCGGCCGCAGCAGTCGGGCCGGCCGCTCGGAGATGGACCGGCCGGAGACCATCGAGGAGACCGCCGAGCTGGTCACCGCCGCCGGCGGCACCGGCATCGCGGTCCGGGTCGACCACCTGGTACCCGAGCAGGTCCGCGACCTGGTGGCCCGGATCGACGCCGAGCAGGGCCGGCTCGACGTGCTGGTCAACGACATCTGGGGCGGCGACCCACTGATCACGTGGGAGAAGCCGGTCTGGGAGCAGCCGCTGGAGGCGGGCTTCCGCACGCTGCGGCTGGCGGTGGACACCCACATCATCACCAGCCACTACGCGCTGCCGCTGCTGATCCGCAACCCGGGCGGGCTGGTGGTGGAGATCGGCGACGGCACCAAGGAGTACAACGACGCCAACTACCGGCTCTCGGTCTTCTACGACCTGGCCAAGGCGTCGGTCAACCGGCTCGCCTTCAGCCAGGCGCACGAGCTCAAGCCGCACGGCTGCACCGCCGTCGCGCTCACCCCCGGTTGGATCCGGTCCGAGTCGATGCTGGAGCACTTCGGGGTGACCGAGGAGAACTGGCGCGACGGTGCCGCCAAGGACCCGCACTTCCTCATCTCGGAGACCCCGGCCTTCGTCGGGCGCGCGGTCGCCGCCCTGGCCGCCGACGAGCAGAAGGCCCGCTGGAACGGCGCATCCGTCTCCAGCGGCCAGCTGTCCCAGGTGTACGGCTTCACCGACGTCGACGGCAGCCGGCCGGACGCGTTCCGCTACATCACCGAGGTGGTCGACGCCGGCAAGCCCGCCGACGTCACGGGCTACCGCTGACCGGTGGGGAGGTAGCGGGCGGCGGTCCGCCTCGCGGCGTCCGCCAGCCGTTCCCTCAGCTCCGGCGGGTCCAGTACCTCCACCTCCGGGCCCAGCCCCAGCATCTGGGAGTACGCCACCTCGACGGACTCGACGGGCAGCCGGGTCACCACCCACCCCTGCCCGTCGGGTTCGCCGGCGGCG
The DNA here is from genome assembly GCF_018070095.1 of Micromonospora sp. U56. Classification (NCBI taxonomy): domain Bacteria; kingdom Bacillati; phylum Actinomycetota; class Actinomycetes; order Micromonosporales; family Micromonosporaceae; genus Micromonospora; species Micromonospora sp. U56. The sequence goes on along the minus strand of NZ_JAGPYL010000001.1, from coordinate 129,741 downwards.
GCGAGCGCCTCGGCGTACACGAAGGGGGCGTCGGCGAGGTGCCGGAGCCGGCGCAGGCCGGCGGGGCTCAGGCGGATCGTCACCTCGGCCCGGAGCATGCTCCGCAGGAACGCCTCGGTCTGCTCCCGCCAGTACGCGGGCAGGTCGAAGTTGTCGTCCCGGTCGAAGCTCTCCCCACCCACCTCGACGCCCGTCACCCGGTCCACCCGGTACGTCCGGTACCGGTCGCCGACGCGGCCGACCAGGTACCAGATCCCGCTCTTGAGGACCAGCCCGTAGGGGCACAGCTCCCGCGTGACCTCCCGGTCGCCGCGCCGGTAGCGCACCTCGACCACCCGGTCCCGCCAGACCGCCCGGGCCAGGTCGGCCAGCCACGGTGGCGGCGCGGACTCCCGGAACCAGCCCGGCACGTCCAGGTGGAACCGCTGCCCGGCCCGGGCGGGGGCGTCCCGCAGGCTCGGCGGCAGCGCGGCGAGCACCTTCAGCTCGGCGGCCGCGACCGCGTCCGCCAGCCCCATCTCACCGGCCGGCCCGGGCAGGCCGGAGAGGAAGAGCGCCTCCGCCTCGTCCCGGGTCAGGCCGGTCAGCCGGGTCCGGTAGCCGCCGAGGAGGCGGTACCCGCCGGCCCGGCCCCGATCGGCGTAGACCGGTACTCCGGCGGCAGAGAGTGCCAGCACGTCCCGGTAGACGGTGCGCTCGGACACCTCCAGCTCCCGGGCCAGTTCGGCGGCGGTCATCGTCTCGCGGGACTGCAACAGCAGCACCAGGGAGATCAACCGGGACGCGCGCACTCGCCCATCCTGCCCGTGCTCGTACGCGCGTCCCGGTGGTACCCGGCCGTTACTTGGTGGTGGCGGCCTTGTCGATGAGGTCGGAGACGACGTCGGGGTGCGAGACGGCGACGGAGTGCGACGCGGTGTCGACCTCGACGGTGTGGCGGGAGCCGGCCCGCTCGGCCATCAACCGCTGGCCGGCGATCGGGATGTTCTTGTCGGCTCCGGCGAGCACGAACCAGGACGGGATCGTCTTCCAGGCGGGGGCGCCGGAGCCCTCGGCGAGAGCGGCGTCGCGGACCGGGCGCTGGGTGACCGCGGAGAGGGCGGCCTTGGCGGGCGACACGTCGGCGGCGAACTGGCCGTGGTAGGCGTCCTGCCGGATGTAGAGGTCGTGGCTGCCGTCACCGAGCGGTACCGGGGGTGCCAGCGACTCAGGGAGCGTGCTGCCGGGGACCTGGCTGGACAGGCCGAGCACGCTCTCCCCGGCGTCGGGGGCGAATGCTGCCACGTACACCAGGTCGGTGACGTTGGGGTTGCCGACGGCAGCGTTGGTGATCACCGATCCGCCGTAGGAGTGGCCGACGAGGACGACCGGGCCCGACACCGTGGCCAGCAGCTGCTTCAGGTAGTCGGCGTCGGAGCTCAGGCCGCGCAGCGGGTTCGCCGGGGCGACCACCGGGTAGCCGTTCTTCTGCAACCGCGACACCACTCCGTGCCAGCTCGACGAGTCGGCGAACGCCCCGTGAACGAGCACCACGGTGGGCTTGGGGCCGTTGCGGCGGGCCTCCGCGTCGGGCGTGGCGGCGCTCGAGGCGGTGCCGAGGCTGGCGAGGGTCACGACGCTGGCGAGAGCGGACAGGCCCAGCAGCTTCCGGATACGCATGGGAACTCCTAGCAGGATGGGAGAACGATCGGTCTTTCTACGCAGATACTAGTGGGTGTCCCGGGCTTCGCCGCAACGTGGCGTGGAGCACGCCGGCGTCCGACGGCGCGGTCGGCAGAACGAACGGTCTCTTCTTATGCTGGGGGGATGAGGTCGATTGCGGAGCAGAAGCTTCACCCGAGAGACCGGCTGCTGCGTACCGCCTCGCGCCTGTTCTATGCCTACGGGCTGCATACGGTCGGCGTGGACCGCCTGGTGAGCGAGGCCGGGGTGACGAGGGCGACCTTCTACCGCCACTTCCCGAGCAAGGAGGACCTGATCGTCGCCTACCTGCGGAGCAGGAGCGAGGAGATCCGTAACGGAGTCGCACAGGTCGTCGCGGACAGCCGGGGCCACGAGGCTCTGCTGCGCATCGTGAACGTCCTCGGGGAGGACGTGTGCAGCGCCGGCTTCCGGGGCTGCCCGTTCCTCAACGCCGCGGCGGAATACCCGGATCCGGCGCATCCCGTACGCATGGCCGTCTCCGACTACCACGCCTGGTTCTTCCAGGTGCTGCGCGACCGGGCGGTGGAGGCCGGGCACGCCGACCCGGACCACACGGCGCGGGTACTGGTGCTGCTGCGCGACGGTGCTCTGCAGGGCGGCGCGCTGGGCGATCCACAGCAGGCGCGCGCCACGCTGCGCCGGGCGGCGGAGGAACTGCTCACCGCGGCCGAGCGGTCATCCCGCTCGGAATAGGTCAGCCGGAACGCGTACGGCTGTGCCCGACGCACCTCCGGAGGTACCACTAGGCTCCCGCTCGTGAACGCACCCCGGATCTTCACGCCCGTGACTGGTGCAGCCGGTCGGTTCCTCGCCGGCGTCGGCCTGCTCCTGCGCGGCCTCGGCCTCTACGTCCGCAGCCCGGGGCTGATGCTGCTCGGCATCGTGCCGGCGCTGATCTCCGGTGCGGTCTTCCTGTCCGCCTTCGCCGCCCTGGTGTACTTCGTGGACGACCTGGCCGCGCTGGTCACCCCGTTCGCCGACGACTGGTCGACCACCGCGCGCAGCCTGGTCCGGGTGATCGCCGGGTTGGCCTTCCTCGGGCTGGGCGGGCTGCTGGCGGTGGTCAGCTTCACCGCGGTCACCCTGGTCATCGGTGACCCGTTCTACGAGAAGATCTCCGAGCGGGTGGAGGAGCGCCTCGGTGGCACCCCGGGCGGGGTGGAGGTGCCGTTCTGGGCCTCGCTGCGGCGCAGCGCCGTCGACTCGCTGCGACTGGTCGGGCTGTCGGTGCTGTTCGGCATCCCGCTCTTCGCCGCCGGGTTCATCCCGCTGGTCGGTCAGACGGTGGTGCCGGTGATCGGGGCGGCGGTGGGTGGCTGGCTGCTCGCCGTCGAGCTGGTGGGGGCGCCGTTCTCCCGGCGCGGGCTGCGGCTGCCCGACCGCCGGTCGATCCTGAAGGCGGACCGGCCCACCACGCTCGGCTTCGGCGTGGCGGTCTTCCTCTGCTTCCTGATCCCGCTCGGCGCGGTGCTGGTCATGCCGGCCGCCGTCGCCGGGGCCACCCTGCTCACCCGCCGGTCGCTCGGCCAGTCCGTTGTGGAGAGCTGACATGGAGATCACCCTCGTACCCACCAGACCGCGCAACGGATCCTCGCCGAGGGTTGACCGGTTCAGGTCAGCTCGCGCAGGCAGGACCACTGGGACGCCACCGGCCGGTAGCCGAGCCGCGCGTTGATCGCGAGCATCGGCGCGTTCGCCTCGTCGTTCAAGGTGTACGCGACGCGTACCCCGCCGCCTGCGGCCCGGTGCAGGGCGGCCTGCTTGGCCAGTCGGGCCAGCCCACGGCCCCGGTACGCCGGCAGGGTGGCGGTGTAGTCCGACCACATCCGGTCCCCGTCCCGCTTGACCATGCTGAACGCGGCCAGCTCGCCGTCGATCTCGGCCGCCGTACTGGCCTCCCGGTCCAGGCCCACGTTCTGCCACACCTCGTAGTGCCAGGTGGCGTAGCTGATCGCGTCGGACGGCACGTCGCCGGGCTCGTCGGCGGCGGCGACGTTGGCCCGGCAGATCCGGCGCGGGTCCAGCCCGGCGAATGGGACCAGCCGTACGCCCTCCGGCGCGACGGGCGCCGGCGGTGCCGGGCGCAGCTCCAGTGCCGAGTAGCGCAGCTCCCGGCCCGGCGTGAAGCCGTGCCGGCGGGCGAACGGCAGCGACTCGGGCAGGGCCCGGGTGAGGACCCGGCGCGCCCCGATGGACCGGAGGTGGTCCAGGGCGGCGGTGAGCAGCCCGGTGCCCACGCCCCGGCCCCGATGCTCCGGGTGCACGTGCAGGGTGGAGATCTCCCCGAAGTCGGGCACCGAGGTCTGGCTGTTGCGGTACGCGGACGCCCACCCGACCACCCGGCCGTCCTGCTCGGCCACGAAGGGAAGCCAGTCCTCGCCCGGCGGCGGTTCGGCGATCATCTGCCGGGTCGACTCCACCCCCCGGACCAGGTACGGGTGGACGACCGCCCGCAGCGCCACGATCTCCGGGGCGTCGTCGGGGCGGGCGGTGCGGATCAGGTGGCTACGGGTCATCGGGCGGACGCTACGGGCCGGCCCGGTCATGATCGACCGGCTATCCCGGCCGAGGTGGCGGCGCTCAGGCGGACTCGCGCGCCACCAGCTCGGTCGGCAGGATCACCGACTCCTCGATCGCCTCGCCCGCCGCGAGCCGCAGCAACTGCCGGGTCATCTCCCGGCCCAGCTCCACGATCTCCCAGCGCACCGTGGTCAGCGGCGGCTCGGTGTAGGCCGCCGTCTCGATGTCGTCGAAACCGATCACCGCGACGTCGTCCGGCACCCGCCGCCCCGCCCCGCGCAGGGTCCGCAGGGCGGCGTGCGCCATCAGGTCGCTGGCGGCGAAGACCGCGTCCAGGTCGGGGTGCGCGGTGAGCAGCTGGTGCATGGCCGCCGCCCCGGACTCCCGGGTGAAGTCGCCGTACGCGACCAGCTCCGCCAGCCCGGCGGCGGCGACCGTCTCCCGGTAGCCGGTGAGCCGCTCGATGCCGGCGATCATGTCCTGCGGGCCGGCGATGCTGGCGATCCGGCGGCGACCGTTCTCGATCAGGTGCCGCACCGCCCGGGCCACCCCGCCGACGTTGTCGACGTCGACGTAGGGCACCCGCGCGCCGTCGAGCGGGCGGCCGGCGCAGACCACCGGGATGCCGAGTCGGGCCAGGGTGCCGGGCAGCGGGTCGGCCCCGTGCAGCGAGGCGAAGAGCACTCCGTCGACGTGCCGGCCGGTGGTGTACCGCTCGACCCGTTCGTGACCGGCCGCCGACCCGGCGAGCATCAGCACCAGCTGCTTGTCGGCCGCTTCCAGCTCCTGGGCCGCCCCCCGGATGATCCCCGGGAACACCTGGTCGTCCGAGAAGACCCGGGTGGCCTCCTCGGGCATGACCAGGGCGACCGAGTCGGTCCGCTGGGTGACCAGGCTGCGGGCGGCCAGGTTCGGCACGTACCCCAGCTCGGCCACGGCCCGGCGGACCGCCTCCTGGATCGGCTCGGCCACCGTGGTGGAGCCGTTCACCACCCGGGACACGGTCGCCCGGGACACCCCGGCCCGGCGGGCGACCGCCTCCAGGGTCGGTCGCTGCGCGGTCGTCATCCCCGTCACCACCACCTCGTCACAGCCCGTTCCGGGAGATCACCTCCTGGTACCACCGGGCGCTGGACTTCGGTGTGCGCCGCTGGGTCAGGTAGTCGACGTGGACGATCCCGAACCGCTTCCGATAGCCCTCGGCCCACTCGAAGTTGTCCAGCAACGACCATACGAGATAGCCGCGCAGGTCCACTCCCCGGGCGATGGCCTGGTGCGCCGCCCGCAGGTGCCCGTCGAGGTAGGCGATCCGGTCGGTGTCCATGACCTGGCCGAGACCGTCCGGGCCGTCGGCGCCGGGCTTGTCCGGGAAGGCGCCGCCGTTCTCGGTGATCAGCATCGGCAGCCCCGGGTAGTCCCGGGCGATCCGCTCCAGCAGCCGGGTCAGCCCGGTCGCCTCGATCATCCAGCCCATCTCGGTCAGCGGGCCGGTGGGCGGCAGGAACTCCACCACGCCCTCGGTGCCCGGGTACGCCCCGCCGCCGCCGACGGCGTCCGGACGGCCGGCGACGTAGGTAGGGGCGTAGTAGTTCACCCCGAGCAGGTCGATCGGCGCGGCGATGAGCTTCTCGTCGCCGTCCCGGATGAACGTCGGCTCCACCAGCCGGCCGAGGTGCGCCAGCACGTCGTCCGGGTAGCCGGCGCCGGTCAGCGGGTCGAGGAAGATCCGGTTGTGCAGGCCGTCGACCAGCCGGGCGGCGGTGACGTCGGCGGCGTTGGCCGGGTCGGCGGGCTGCACGTCGGCCGGGTTGAGGGTGATCCCGAGGGTCGGCGCGCCGGCCGCGCGCAGCGCGCGGGCCGCCAGGCCGTGCCCCAGCAGGAGATGGTGTACGGCGGCGAAGGCCGCCCCCGCGTCCCGCTCGCCCGGCGCGTGCACCCCGTTGCCGTACCCCAGGTACGCCGAGCACCAGGGCTCGTTGAGCGTGGTCCAGGTGCGGACCCGGTCACCGAGCCGGCTGTGCACGGCGACGGCGTAGTCGGCGAGGTGCTCGGCGGTGTCCCGGTTGGTCCAGCCGCCCCGGTCCTGGAGGGCCTGCGGCAGGTCCCAGTGGTAGAGCGTGACGATCGGGTCGACGCCCCGGTCGAGGAGCGCGTCGGTGAGCCGGTCGTAGAAGTCCAGCCCACGGGGGTTGACCGGGCCGGTGCCGTCCGGCTGGATCCGGGGCCAGGCCACCGAGAAGCGGTACGCCCCCAACCCCAGCTCGGCCATCAACGCCACGTCGTCGGCGTACCGGTGGTAGTGGTCGCAGGCGACGTCGCCGGTGTGCCCCTGGAAGACCTTCCCCGGCGTACGGCTGAAGGTGTCCCAGATCGACGGGCCGCGACCGTCGTCGTGGACCGCGCCCTCGATCTGGTACGCCGCGGTGGCGGCGCCCCAGACGAAGCCCTCGGGGAAACGCAGCTCACTCGTCGCGCTCACGCCTTGACCGCACCTTCCATGATGCCGCCGATGATCTGGCGGCCGAACACGATGAACACCAGCAGCAGGGGCAGGGTCGCGATGGCTGTACCGGTGAACACCTGCGACATGTCCTGGTAGTACCCGTCCGACAGGGCCCGCAGCGAGAGCTGCACGGTCGGGTTCTCCGGGTCGTTGAGCACCGCGTACGGCCAGAGGAAGTCGTTCCAGGTGGTCATGAAGGTGAGCAGGCCGAGGACGGCGGCGGCGGGGCGCAGCGCGGGCAGCACCACGTTCCAGTAGATCCGCGCGGTGCTGCACCCGTCGATCCGGGCCGCCTCGATCAGCTCGGTGCTGACGGCCTGGCCGGCGTACTGGCGCATCATGAAGACCCCGAAGCCGGTCACCAGCGCCGGCACGATCACGGCCGGCAGCCGGTCGTTCCAGTTCAGCTTCGTCATCAGCATGTACAGCGGGATGACGCCGAGCTGGGTGGGCACCATCATCGTCGCGATGATCACCATCAGCAGCGCGTTGCGACCACGGAACCGCAGCTTGGCGAAGGCGAAGCCGGCCAGGGTGGAGAAGAAGACCACCGAGACGGTGACCGACACCGCCACGATCGTGGAGTTCACCAGGCCGGTCAGGAAGTACGCGTCGGTGTTGGCGAAGAGCCGGGCGATGTTCGCGCCCAGGTTGCCGCCGGGGGTGACCGGGGGCGGCACCTCGCCCATCGCGTCGCTGGTGCGGCTGGCGACCACGAACATCCAGTAGATCGGGAAGATCGACAGGAGGGCGGTGAGGGTCAGTGCCGCGTAGGTGAGCCGGCCGGCCGACCAGAGTCGGGTCATCGGGATCCCTCCTTGCGCCCGCCGCCGCCGAGCCGGCGCAGGACCAGCACGTTGATGGCCGCGACCACCGCGATCAGCGCGAAGAGCAGCCAGGCGATGGCGGAGCCGTAGCCGAAGTTGTAGTGCGGCGCGAAGGCGTTCTCGAACATGTACATGGTCACCGTCTGCGACTCGCGCAGCGGCCCGCCCCGGATCGCGTTGGTGCCGGAGTTGAAGAGCCGGGGCTCGGTGAAGAGTTGGAGCCCGCCGATGGTGGAGATGATGACCGCGAAGATGATCGTCGGCTTGAGCAGCGGCACGGTGATCGACCAGAACTGCCGGGCCCGGCCGGCACCGTCGATCGAGGCGGACTCGTAGAGGTCGCGCGGGATGGCCTGCATCGCGGCCAGGAAGATCAGCGCGTTGTAGCCCGTCCACCGCCAGTCGACCATGGTCGAGATGGCCACCCAGGACGCGAACCGGTTCGACTTCCAGTCGATGGCGTCGATCCCGACGAGGTCGAGCAGCCAGTTGATCATGCCGAACTCGCGGCCGAAGAGCACGCCGAAGACGATCGCCACCGCGGCGGTGGAGGTGACGTTGGGGATCAGCACCGCCATCCGCCAGCCCGTCCGCGCCCGCAGGTGCCGGTTCAGCAGGTTGGCCAGCCACAGCGCGAGGAGCAGCTGCGGGACGGTCGAGATGACGAAGATGCCGAGGGTGTTGACCACCGAGTGCCAGAAGTCGGGGTCGGCCATCAGCTGGGTGTAGTTCTGCGCCCCGATGAACGTGGGGTCGACCCCGAGCAGGTCCCAGTCGTGCAGCGAGACCCAGAAGGTGTAGACCAGCGGGTAGATCCCGAAGACCGCGAAGAGCAGGAAGAACGGGGCGATGTAGAGGTAGGGCGAGTACCGGGTGTCGAACCGGGCGAGCCGGTTGCCCCGGTTCGAGCGGGCGTGGCGCGGCGCCGGTACGACCGGGGGGCGCGCGTCGAGCTGGACGGCCATGCCGTGGACTCCTTCTCCGCCGGGCGGGCGGGGACCGGCGACGCCGAACCCCGCCCGCCCGCCTGGCTCGGGCTACTTGGCGGCGGCCTTCTTCGCGTTGTTGACGGCGTCGTTCCAGCCCTGCTCGGGGGTGCGCTGGCCCAGCTCGACGGTGCGCACCGCGTTCTCCACCTCGGTGCGGACGGCCTGGTTCTTCGGGCCCATGTAGACCGGCTTCAGGCTCTTGGCGCCGGTGCCGAAGATCTTGCCGACCGGGGCGGCGGAGAAGTACGCGTTGGTCGAGTCGACAATCGCCGGGTCGTCGAGCGCCTGCGGCGACGACGGCAGCGGGCCCTTGGCCTTGAACGCGCCGATCTGGCCCTTGGCGCTGGTCAGGAACTTGGCCAGCTCGATCGCCTCGGCCTGGTGCTTGCTCTGCTTCGGCACGGCGAGGAACGAGCCACCCCAGTTGCCGCCGTTGCCGGGGACCTGGGCGATGTCCCACTTGCCCTTGGCGGCCGGGCCGGCGTTGCCCTCGATGACGCCGGTCATCCAGGCGGGGCAGGCGATGGTGGCGAACTTCGACTGCTTGAAGGCGGAGACCCACTCCTCCGACCAGGAGCCGTACTTGCCGGAGAGGCCGGAGTCGATGATGTCGACGGTGGTGTCGAAGGCCTGCTTCACGGCCGGGTTGCTGTCGACCACCAGGTTGTCGCTGGTGTCGTAGTAGCTGTAGCCGGAGCTGTTGCCGGCGGTCTGGAGCAGGATCGTGTTGAACGTGTTGGTCGCCGCGTCGAGGAAGGACGCCCCGGTGTTGGCGGCCTTGAACTTCTCGCCGGTGGCGATGTAGTCCTGCCAGGTCGGCCAGAGCTTGGAGACCTGGTCCCGCTCGGTCGGCAGGCCGGCCTTGGCGAAGAGGTCCTTGCGGTAGCACATCGCGATGCCACCGACGTCGGTGCCGAGGCCGATCAGCTGCTTGCCGTCGGCGGTGAGCCCCTGGTTCCACTTCCAGTCCAGGAAGTTGCCCTTGAGGTCGGCGGCGCCGTGGTCGAGCAGGTTGACGAAGTTCTGCGGGTTGGCCTTGTACTCGACCAGCAGCCCCTCCTCGATGGCCACCACGTCGCCCGCGCCCTTGCCGGCGGCGAGCCACTGGGTGAGCTTCGGCGAGTACTCGTCGAGGTTGCTGCCGGTGCCCCGCTCGACGATCTTCACGTCGGGGTGGCTGGCCATGTACTCCTTGTAGAGCTCCTCGTAGCCGAACTGGCCGAAGACGTCGACGGTCAGCGTGATCGGCCCGTCCTTGGCGGAGTCGTCCTCGCCGGCGCAGGCGGCGGTGCCGAGCAGGGCGGTGGTGGCCGCCAGGGCCACCGCCGCCAGACGGCGGCGCGAAAAGGTACCCATCTTCCTCGGATTCCTCTCAGGTCAATCGGTGGTGGAGCGGGTGGACCTGCTGGTGAGCGAGTCGCAGCCCGGGTCCTGACGCGATCGTGAGGGGCTGAGAGAGCGCTCTCACGACAGCGTTGCGGCTCACCCGGCCGGTGTCAAGAGAGCGCTCTCTCGGCGCGTCCGAGTCGTGACCTGACGGCCGCCGGATACGCGAAGAGTGGCCATTCGTGGGGAATGGCCACTCTTTGCGGAAGGCGCGGATGCGGGACCGGGAGGTCCGGTGCGGTCAGCCGGTGCGCAGGCCGTCCAGGAGGCTGCGGTCGCCGGTGACGCCCAGGGCGTCGTACCCGATCCGACCCCAGAGGGCGAGCAGCAGGTCGCTGGCGGTGCCGGTGACCTGGACCCGGGCGTGGTGGTCCTCGTGGCCGAAGACCGTGGCGGTGTCGAGCAGGGCCATCCCCTCGCCGCGCAGCCGCAGGTACCAGTCCTGCGCGGCGTCGGTCGCGGTCAGCTGCACCACCCCGTGCCACTGGCCCGGCACCGCCCGGCGCCCGGCCGGCAGCCAGGTGTCCAGCACCTCGCTGATCCCGTCCGCCGCGAGCTTGGCCTCGATCGGCTCACCGGCGGCGATGGCGAGCTGGGCGTCCCAGCGGTGCACCGCGGTCTCGTGCGCCATCCGGCGCGGCCAGAAGCCGGCCTTCTTCGGCTGCGGCGCCCAGTTCCACGCCGGCGCCTCCGGGTCGAGGGTGTCGAATTGGGTCATCAGCTGGTCGTACCCGCGTTGCCACAGCTGGAGCGGGGTCACCCCGCTGGGCAGCTCCGCGCGGTCCCGGCGGGCCGGCTGGGCGGTCTCGCCGGAGCCGACGAACGAGTGCACCCACTGGTAGATGCCGGCGAGGTGCAGGGTGAGGTCGGCGACCGTCCAGCCCGGACAGGACAGCACCGGTGTCTCGGGCGGCGCCTCGGCCACCGCGGCGGCGAACGCCGGGCCGTCCACCCGGAGCGCCCCGATCCAGAAGTCCTTCGTGCCGTGCAACCTGCTCATCGCAATCCTCCCGGGGGTGACCGGGCCACCAGTGGGTGCCGCGGCTACCCCTCAGCCTAGGGTGAGAGGCGTGTCAGACGTCTACGCCCAGCCGACAACCGGAGCCGACCCCGCCGACCCGGCCACCCTGGCGAGATACACCACGCTGCGCCTCGGCGGCCCCGCCGGCCGGCTGGAGACCGCCACCAGCGCCGAGGAGATCGTACGAACCGTGCGCCAGGCGCGGGAGCGGGACGAGCCCGTCCTCATCCTCGCGGGCGGCAGCAACGTCGTCGTGGGCGACGAGGGCTTCCCCGGCACGGTCGTGCTGGTCCGGTCGCGAGGGCTGCGGGTGGTCGCCGAGGACGCCGACACCGTCACCGTACGGGTCGAGGCCGGCGAGCCCTGGGACGACCTGGTCGCCGCCACCGTGGACAACGGCTGGTCGGGGTTGGAGTGCCTCTCCGGCATCCCCGGCTCGGCCGGCGCCACCCCGATCCAGAACGTCGGCGCGTACGGCCAGGAGGTCGCCGAGAGCATCACCGGCGTCCAGGTGTACGACCGCGCCGACGACAGCCTCGGCCGGGTCGAGGCGGCGGACTGCGGCTTCGCCTACCGGTCCAGCATCTTCAAGTACAGCGACCGCTGGGTGGTCCTCTCGGTCGACTTTCGGCTGCGCCGCTCGACGCGCTCCGGCCCGGTGCGCTACGCCGAGCTGGGCCGGGCGCTCGGCGTCGAGGTGGGCGACCGGGTGCCGCTGGCCGACGCCCGCGCGACGGTGCTGAAGCTGCGCGCCGGCAAGGGCATGGTGCTCGACGCCACCGACCCGGACACCTGGTCGGTGGGCTCGTTCTTCACCAACCCGGTGCTCGACCGGGAGGCGTACGAGCTGCTGCGCGAACGCGCCACCGACCTTGGCGAGCCGCCCTCCTGGCCCTGCCCGGGCGACATGGTGAAGGTCAGCGCCGCCTGGCTGATCGACAAGGCCGGCTTCACCAAGGGCCACCCCGGCCCCGAGGGCACCGCGATCTCCAGCAAGCACACCCTGGCCCTGACCAACCACACCGGCACGGCCAGCACGGCGGCCCTGGTCGCCCTCGCCCGCGACATCCGCGACACGGTCCACACCCGCTTCGCCGTCACCCTCCACCCCGAACCCGTCCTGATCAACTGCACCATCTGACCCCACCCGCCCAGGCCCCGGCCAGACCGCGTTGATCAAGAAGTTTGCGTCACCCCAGGCCGGATTCCTGACCAAAACTTCTTGATCAACCCAGGTGCGGAGCGGGGTGGTCGGGCGGGCCGGCGGGTCAGGTGGGGGCGACGGCGGACCAGGGGAGGGTCAGTTCGCCGTGGCGCCAGCGGGGTGGGCGGTCGAGGACCGGCCAGCCGGCCTGCTTGAGGGTGCCGACCGCGCGGAGCCAGCGCTGGCGGGGGCCGAACGGGGCGTAGCCGGCGGCGGCCTGCCAGGCGTCGTCGAGAGCGCGGATCAGGTCGTGTACCCGCTCGCCGGGGACGTTGCGGTGGATCAGCGCCTTGGGCAGGCGTTCGGCCAGCTGGGCCGGGGTCTCCAGGGTCGCCAGGCGGGCCGCCAGGGTCAGCGTGCGCGGGCCGGCCGCGTCGACCAGCGCCCAGCTGCCCAGCCGGCCCAGCTCGTCGCAGGTCCCCTCGACCAGCGCCCCGCCCGGGGCGAGCCGGTCGGTGACCGTCCGCCAGGCGGCGGCGACCTCGCTCTCGTCGTACTGGCGCAGGACGTTGAACGCGCGTACCAGGACCGGACGCAGGCCGGCCAGCTCGAAACCGCCTCGGGCGAAGGTCAACCCGGGCGGGTCGGCGGCGGGCGCGGCGGCGGCCACGCGTACCGGATCGATCTCCAGCCCGACCACCCGCACGTCGGCGCGGACCCCGGTGGCCAGCCGGGCGCGCAGCTCCACGGCGGTGACCGGGGTGGCGCCGTAGCCGAGGTCCACCACCAGCGGGTCGGCGGCGGCGCGGAGCCGGTCGCCGCAGGTGGCCACGATCCAGTTGTCCACCCGCCGCAGCCGGTTGGGGTTCGTCGTCCCCCGGGTCACCACGCCCTGGGGCCGCACCGGCCCGGCCCTCACCCGCGACCGGGCCGGTTCACTGCCCGACCCGGTGCACCTTGTGCTGGGCGGCCTGGGCCAGCGGGCGGACCACCAGCCGGTCCACGTTGACGTGGTGCGGCCGGGTGGCGCACCAGGCGATGCAGTCCGCCACGTCCTCGGCGACCAGCGGTTCGGGCACCCCCGCGTACGTGGCGGCGGCCTTGTGGGCGTCCCCGCCGAAGCGGACCAGTCCGAACTCGTCGGTCCGCACCATGCCCGGGTCGATCTCGATCACCCGGACCGGTCGCCCGCACAGCTCCAGCCGCAGCGTCCCAGCGATCGCGGTCTGCGCGTGCTTGGCCGCGCTGTAGCCGCCGCCGCCCTCGTACACGGTGAAGCCGGCGGTGGAGGAGACGATCACGATGGTGCCGGCGCCGGACGCCTCCAGCGCGGGCAGCAGCGCCTGGGTGGCCCGGAGCGTGCCGAGCACGTTGACGTCGTACATCCACTGCCAGTCGCCGATCGCGCCGGACTCCACCGGGTCCAGCCCGCGCGCGCCGCCGGCGTTGTTCACCAGCAGGGTGACCGGCCCGGGCGCCGCCTGCGCCGCGGCGGCCAACTCGGCCACCGACTCGTCGGAGGTGACGTCGCAGGCCACCGCCGTGGCCGTGCCGCCGGCCGCCTCGATCTCCTTGACCAGCCCGGCCAGCCGGTCGGTACGCCGGGCGGCGGCCAGCACGTGGAAGCCCTCGGCGGCCAGCCGGCGGGCGGTCGCCGCGCCGATCCCGCTGGACGCCCCGGTGACGATCGCGACAGAGGTCATCCGGACATTGTCCCCTCCGCCGCGGGCCGGCCGGGGCGGGGGCCGTCGATGAACTGGGTCACGCCGGGGGAGAGCGCGGGCGCATTTCCGTGACCCGATGGGGAAGATGACACCCGGCGCGTGAGTTGACCGAGAAGCGCCGGTCGTGCGGGACGGCATAAACCGTGACAGAAGGAGCGGACGTGGCGGAAATGCACACCGGCGTCGGTCGTCAGCGAGGTGCCCGACCGTGGCCGCGCCCCCGGCGGATCGCCACCCTGTCGGTGCACACCTCCCCGCTGCACCAGCCCGGCACCGGTGACGCCGGCGGGATGAACGTCTACATCCTGGAGGTCGCCCGGCGGCTCGCCGAGGCCGACGTCGAGGTCGAGATCTTCACCCGGGCCACCTCCGGTGACCTGCCCCCGGTGGTCGAGATGGCGCCCGGCGTGCACGTCCGGCACATCACCTCCGGGCCGTTGGAGGGGCTGACCAAGGAGGAGCTGCCCGGGCAGCTCTGTGCCTTCACCGCCGGTGTGCTGCGCGCCGAGGCGGCCCGCCCGCCCGGCCACTACGACCTGATCCACTCGCACTACTGGCTCTCGGGCCAGGTCGGCTGGCTGGCCAAGGAGCGCTGGGGAGTGCCGCTGGTGCACACCGCGCACACCCTGGCCAAGGTCAAGAACGCCCAGCTCGCCGCCGGTGACCGCCCCGAGCCCAAGGCCCGGGTGATCGGCGAGGAGCAGGTGGTCGCCGAGGCCGACCGGCTGGTGGCCAACACCCGGGTCGAGGCCGCCGACCTGATCGGCCGCTACGACGCCGAACCGGCCCGGGTCGCCGTGGTCGAGCCCGGCGTCGACCTCGACCGCTTCCGTCCCGCTCCCGGCGACCGGGTCGCGGCCACCCGCGCCGCCCGCCGTCGGCTGGGCCTGCCCGCCGACGGGTACGTGGTGGCCTTCGTCGGCCGGATCCAGCCGCTCAAGGCGCCCGACGTGCTGGTCCGCGCGGTCGCCGCGCTGCGCGAGTGCGCCCCGGCCCTCGCCGAGGAGCTGACCGTGGTCATCTGCGGCGGCCCGAGCGGCAGCGGGCTCGACCGGCCCACCTCCCTGATGGAACTGGCCGGATCGCTCGGTGTCGCCGACCGGGTGCGCTTCCTGCCCCCGCAGACCGGCGACGACCTGCCCGCTCTCTACCGGGCCGCCGACCTGGTCGCGGTGCCCTCGTACAACGAGTCGTTCGGCCTGGTCGCCCTGGAGGCGCAGGCCTGCGGTACGCCCGTCGTCGCGGCCGCCGTCGGTGGCCTGGTCACCGCCGTGCGGGACGGGGTCAGCGGGGTGCTCGTCGACGGCCACGACCCGGCCGACTGGGCCGCTGCGCTCGCCCGCCTGCTGCCCGACCCGGCGCTGCGGGCCGACCTGGCGGCGGGCGCGGCCCGGCACGCCCGCAACTTCTCCTGGCAGCGCACCGTCTCCGGCCTGCTCGCCGTCTACGGGGAGGCGATCGCCGAGCACCGGGGCCGGCTGGCCGCCCAGCTCGCCGGGGACCCGGCGCTGTCCTGTTCCTGGTGACCCGGGCCACTCCCGCGCGTCCGGTGCGTCCCGGCGGGCGCCCGTAGAGTGGGTGCGATGAGCGCGAAGAGCGATCTGGCCGCCCTGATCGAGTCCGTCTGCACCGACCGTGAGCTGGACTGGGAGTCGACCGGCGAGGGTTCCTACGCGGTCACCCTGCCCGGCACGCACAAGCTCAAGACGGTCTGCAACCTGATCGTCGGTGAGCACGCGCTGCGGGTCGAGGCGTTCGTGATGCGCCAGCCCGACGAGCGGCGCGAGGAGCTGTGGGCCTGGCTGCTGCAGCGCAACGCCCGGATGTACGGCGTCTCGTTCTCCATCGACGCGGTAGGCGACGTCTACCTCACCGGGCGGGTCAACCCGACCGGGATCGACGCCGACGAGCTGGACCGGCTGCTCGGCGCGGTGCTCACCTACGCGGACGAGTCGTTCGACACGATGCTGGAGATCGGCTTCGGCAGCTCGATCCGCCGCGAGTGGGAGTGGCGGGTCAAGCGGGGCGAGTCCACCGCCAACCTCGCCGCCTTCGCCCACCTTTTCGAGCCGTCCGCCGGAGGTTCGGACCGGTCCTGACGGGTATGCCGCACCGCTGCGGTGCGGCGAAACGGGACCCGCCGCAGGCCGAGACGGACTGTCGAGGAGCGTGCGATGGCTCAGCGGAACAGCTCAGGTCGCGGCGGAACTGCGACCAGGACCAAACAGCAGGCGGGCAACCAGACGCCGAACACCCCGGGGATCTCGGAGTCGGAGATCTCGCGGATGCGGGTCGACGACATCCGGGGGCAGTTGCGGCGTCGTGGTGTCTCCGGCATCTCCGCTCTGCGCAAGCCCGAGTTGGTCAAGACGCTCGCGCGGACCCTGCGGTCCGAGGGCCGCCCCGGCGCCGCGGCCCGGCGCACCACCGGCCCGGCGGGCCGGGCGCCCGCGAAGAAGGCCGGCGCGACGAAGGCCGCCGCGAAGAAGACGACGGGCGCTCGGAAGACCACGACCGCCCGGGCGAAGGCCGCGCCGGCCCCCGCCCGCAAGGCGGCGCCGGCCCGCAAGGCCGCCCCGGCGGCCCGCAAGGCGACGACCGCCCGGGCGAAGGCGACACCGGCCAAGGCGGCCCGGGCCAAGGCCGCGCCCGCGAAGGCGGGCGCTCGCGCGAAGGCCGCGCCGGCGAAGAAGACCGCGCCCGCGAGGGCCGGCGCCCGCGCCAAGACGGCCCCGGCGAAGGCCGGCGCTCGCGCCAAGACGGCCCCGGCGAAGAAGACCACGCCGGCGAAGGCGGGCGCCCGGGCGAAGGCCGCGCCGGCCAAGGCGGGCGCTCGCGCGAAGGCCGCGCCCGCGAGAAAGACCGCACCGGCGAAGAAGGCCGCGCCGGCGAAGGCCGGGGCTCGGGCGAAGGCCACGCCGGCGAAGGCCGGGGCCACGCCCGCCCAGCGGGTCATCGCCCCGCCGGCCGCAGTCGGCGCGGCCGCCGCGGCCCGGACCACCGGCGTACGGACCGGCCGGTCCAGTTCCCGGTCGGTACGGTCGTCGCAGGTGATCTCCTCCCCGGCGGACCGCCCCGAGCGCCCCGGCCGCAGCCTGGTCACCAGCAACCACGAGGTGATCCAGAACTGGGCGCGGGCCCGTGGCGCCCAACCGGCGACCATCGCCGGCACCGAGCGTGAGGGCCGGCCGGGGGTGCTGACCTTCGAGATCCCGGGCTACCGGGAGAGCAGCCGGGTCCAGGTGATCAGCTGGGACGACTGGTTCCGGACCTTCGACACCCGGCGGCTGAACCTCATCTACCAGGAGCAGCTGCGCGACGGTCGGCAGAGCAACTTCTTCCGGACGGAGTCACCCGATCGTGAGGAGGCCTGAGGTGTTTACGGGAATGGTCGCCGGGTACGCCGTGTTGACCGTTGCGAGGCCCGGAGCAGGGGTGTCGGACGCCACGTCGACGCTGTGACCGGCGAGACAGCGATCCGGGTTGAATCCGGAATCCGGGCGAACTAACTTTATTGCACCGCGCCACGCTCGGAACCGTTCGGGGGAGCGGTGGATCGATCAGATCCGAGCACCGAGTGAGGCGCAAAGAAACGGGTGGAGCACATCGTTGGGGGACGGTGCCACCCGTGGAACCGGCGGCGCGAGCGGGCGACGCTTACGGGGGTGAGTGTCGCCCGCCGCCGCCGGGCAAGCGGTGCGGATGCCCATCACGACCACGGTCGTGGTGGGCGTTCTGCCGTCAGCCCACCGGCTGCGAGGCCCGCGCCGGTGCGGCCACCCGCCGCGCCGCCACCCGGCGCTCCCGGCTCGGCCCGGCCAGCAGGTGCCCGCCCGCGGCGAGCAGGCCCAGGGCCGCCACCACCAGCCAGTGCCGCTCCCCGAGATACTGCAGGCTCACCCCGCCCAGCGTCGGCGCGACGAAGGACGCGGCCGGGAAGGTCAGGTAGAACACCGACTGGTAGCGCGCCCGCAGCTCCGGCGGAGCCAGGTCGGCGTTGATCTGCGCGTTCGGCGGCGCGGCAAGCATCGAGCCGACCGTCCAGACCACCGCGGCGGCCAGGTAGACCCAGAGCTGGTCGGCGACCGCCAGCGCACCGAACCCCACCGCGAGCAGGCCGGTGGAGAGGGCCAGCACCCGGTGCGCCCGACGCCGGTCGATCAGCCCGGGTACGAAGAGCTGCCCCACCACGATCAGCGCGCCGCCCAGCGCCACCACCGTGCCGTACGCCGACGGGCTCAGGCCGTCCGCGCGCATCGCCAGCGGCATGATCGTCGAGGTCTGCATGGTGAGTACGGCCAGCACGAAGGTGAGCCCGACGAAGACCAGGAAGGTCCGGTCGGTCAGCGCGGTGTGCAGCCCCGGCGGCCGGGACCGCCCGGCGCCTCCGGCCACCGGCTCGCCGGCAGTCCGCCCGGCCCCGGCCTGGTCCGGGCGGCTCCTCGTCGATCCGGTGCGGCGGCCGGGCAGGGTCTCCGGGACCTTCCAGGCGATCAGCACGGCGGCGGCCAGGGTGGCGGCGGCGTCGACCAGGAAGAGCGCGAGGAAGCTCGCCTCGGCCAGCAGCCCGGCCAGCAGTGAGGCCACCGCCATGCCGAGGTTGAACGCCCAGAACTGGAGGTTGAACGCGCGGGAGCGGCGGTGTTCGGGGACCACGTCCACGATGGCCGCGACGAAGGCCGGGCTCGGCATCGAGTGCGCGATCCCGACCAGCGCGGCCAGCGCCGCGATCACGGCGAGGTGCCGGCTGAACGCCAGCCCCACCATCAGCCCCGCCGCCGCCAGGTGCGCGGCGACCAGGGTGGCCCGCCGGCCCCAGCGGTCCGCCAGCACCCCGCCGAGCAGCACCCCGACCGCCCCGCCCGCTCCGTACGCACCGACCACGGCGCCGGCCAGCGACTCACTGGCCCCGCGCGCCGCGGTGAGGTAGAGCGACAGGAAGAGCACCGCGAAGGCCCCGGCCCGGTTGACCAGCAGCCCCGCCCAGAGGTACCAGAAGGTGGCGGGTAGACCGCCGGCAGTTCCGTCCCACCAGCGCCGCAACCCGCGCACCCGTCCTCCAGAAACCTTGTTAACCGATCCGTCCTCGACCGTATGCAGCCCCGCCCGACCGCGCCACCGTGTCGGTGATCACCGGGGCGGACCCGTCGGCGGCGCAACGGGTTACGGCACGGCGGGTTCGGGCGGGCCGGAGGCGGACGGTGGTCGGAGGTCCTGTCGAGCTGATGTCGTCAACGATTCGGGCTCCGGGTCCGAGGGGCTTGATTCGTTCACGTCATCAGCTCGAAAGGGCCCGCGGGGCACCCTGCCTCGTCCGAGCCCGGCAGGCCCCCGGGCGGGCGGCATTCAGGAAGGGTGCCGGCGGTCGGCGTACTCAGGAAGGGGTGTGGGCCGCGACCGGCTCGGCCGGCGCGGTGGCAGCGGCCTCGGCCGCCTGGGGGGCCGGCTGCCGGACGGCGGTGACCGGCGTGACCGGCTGCGTCGCCGGCCGGAGCTGGGCGGCCCGCCGCTCCCGGGCCGGCCCGGAGACCAGGTGGGCCACCGCCATCAGCGCGCCGACGGCGGCGCAGCCGAGCCAGAGTTCGGTGTTGCCGGCGCGTTCCCGGACCAGGCCGCCGAGGATCGGCGCGACCGCCCCGGCGATCTGCCAGGACAGCGAGAAGACGCCCTGGTAGCGGCCGCGCAGCCGGTCGGGGGAGAGCTCGGCGATGAGGGTGGCGTTGGACGGCGAGTTGAGCATCTCGCCGAGGGTCCAGATCAGCACGGTGAGGCCGTAGAACCAGGCGGCGTCGGCGAACGCGGTCAGGCCGAAGCCGACGCCCATCACCAGCGAGGCCAGGGCGAGCACGTGCGACCGGCTGCGCCCCCTGATCAGCCGGGGCACGAAGAGCTGCCCGACGACGATCAGCACACCGTTGAGCGCGATCACCGAGCCGTAGGTGGCGGGGCTGAGGCCCGAGTCGCCCATCGCGATCGGCAGCATCGAGATGTGCTGGAGGAAGACCAGCGCGGCGAACAGGTTCAGCGCCACGAAGCCCAGGAAGACCCGGTCGGTGGCGATGGTGCGCAGCGCGCCGAGCGGGGCGGCGCCACCGGGGCGGGCCGGGGCGGCCGAGACCCGGCGGGTCTCCTTCACCCGGGTGAAGATGATCAGTGCGGTGACCACGGTGGTGGCCGCGTCGACCACGAAGAGCAGCAGGTAGCCTGCCTGGGCGGCGAACCCGGCGAGCACCGCGGCGCAGGCGAAGCCGAGGTTGATCGCCCAGTAGTTCAGCGAGAAGGCGCGCAACCGGTCCTTCTCCGGCACCACGTCGATCATCATGGCGCCGAACGCCGGTCGGGCCGCCTCGGCGAACATGCCGAGCAGCAGCGCGCCCGTGGCCACCGCCCAGAGCGGCCGGGCGAAGCCGAGCGCGAGCATCATGGTGGCCGCGCCGAGGTGCGCGGTGAGCAGCGTGGGCCGCCGTCCCCAGCGGTCGGTGAGCGTGCCACCGACGGTGGTGCCGACCGCGCCGCCGACGCCCCACAGGCCCAGCACCAGGCCGGCCTGGGTGGGGGAGAAGCCGCGTTCCTGGGTGAGGTAGATGGCGAGGAAGACCAGGACGAACGAACCGAGCCGGTTGATCAGGGTGCCGGTCCAGAGGTACCAGAAGGTCCTCGGCAGCCCTCCGGTGGTGTCCCGGAACCAACTTCGCACCGTCCGCACGCCCGCGCCCCCGCTCGGTAATGACCGCTAAGTTCTAAGCGCCTTACAACCTAGTGCCGGCCCGGAACGTGGGTCATCGGTTTTTACACGTGGTGGTCGTCACGGCCACCACCCGCGTGTCCACCGGCGGGGTACGGCAGGATGATCGGCATGACTGCGAGCGAGGGGCCCACCGTCGGGACGCTGGTCCTGCTGCGGCACGGCGAGAGTGACTGGAACGCCAAGAACCTCTTCACCGGCTGGGTGGACGTCGACCTGACCGAGAAGGGCGAGAACGAGGCGCGGCGCGGCGGCGAACTGCTGCGCGAGCACGCCCTGCTGCCCGACGTGGTGCACACCAGCGTGCTGCGCCGCGCGACCCGCACCGCCGAGCTGGCGCTCAACGCCGCCGACCGGCACTGGATCGCGGTGCGCCGGTCGTGGCGGCTCAACGAGCGGCACTACGGCGCCCTCCAGGGCAAGAACAAGAAGCAGACCCTGGAGGAGTACGGCGAGGAGCAGTTCATGCTCTGGCGCCGCTCGTACGACACGCCGCCGCCGCCGATCGCCGACGACGACGAGTTCTCGCAGGTCGGCGACCCGCGCTACGCGCTGCTGCCGACTGAGCTGATGCCGCGCACCGAGTGCCTCAAGGACGTCGTCGAGCGGATGCTGCCGTACTGGTACGACTCCATCGTGCCGGACATCCTGGCCGGCCGTACGGTGCTGGTGGCCGCGCACGGCAACTCGCTGCGCGCCCTGGTCAAGCACCTCGACCAGATCAGCGACGAGGCGATCGCCAAGCTGAACATCCCCACCGGCATCCCGCTGCGCTACGACCTCGACGCCCAGCTGCGCCCGCACACCCTGGGCGGCACCTACCTCGACCCGGCCGCCGCCAAGGCCGCCGCCGCCGCGGTGGCCAACCAGGGCCGCTGACGTACCCGCGAAAGGCCCCCGGTCCGCACGGACCGGGGGCCTTCGTCGTCGCCCGGGTCAGCTCGCCGAGGGCGTGGACTGGCCGGTGATCAGGTAGACCACGTGCTCGCCGGCGTTGACCGCGTGGTCGGCGAAGCGCTCGTAGAAGCGGCCGAGCAGAGTGGCGTCGATCGCCGTCTCCACCCCGTACGGCCAGTCGTCGCCGAGCAGCACGCCGAACAGGCTCTTGTGCAGGTCGTCCATGGCGTCGTCGTCGCGGTCCAGCTCGGCGGCGAGGTCGGCGTCGGGCTTGGCCAGCACCGTGCCGATCTTCTCCGCCATCCGGTCGGCGATGGCGGCCATGTCGGTGAAGACCGGCCGCAGCTCGGCCGGCACCGCCGGCGACGGGTGCCGGCGCAGCGCCGTCTTGGCCACGTGGTCGGCCAGGTCGCCCATCCGCTCCAGGTCCGCCGCGACGTGCAGTGCGGTGATCATGGCCCGCAGGTCGGAGGCGACCGGCGCCTGCCGGGCGAGCAGGTCGCAGACCCGCTCCTCGACGTGCCGGTAGAGGTCGTCGATCTCGGCGTCCCGCGCGATCACCGCCTCGGACGCCTCGCGGTCGGCGGTGAGCAGGCCGCGGGTGGCCTGGCGCATCGCGGCGCGGACCCCTTCCGCCATGTCCACCAGCAGCTGGCTGACAATCTGCAGGTCGGCCCGGAACTCGTCGCGCATCGTCACTTCCTGGGGTCGGTGCCGCCGGCCCCTGGGCAGGGGCGTCCGGCATACGGGTCGAGCGGGTGCGCGCCAACCGTAGGCGGGGGGAACGGACCGGAGGTGAACTCCGGTGAACGACGCGGGACCCGCGAGTGAACTTCTGCGGAAGTGAGGATGATTCGTCCCGTTATGGGCGATAGCCAGGTTAACAATGACCCTACGATCGCCGGGTGGAATGGGTGGTGGCGGTCGTGGTGGCCGTGGCGCTGGCGACCGGCCTGGTTGCCGGTCTGCTGCTGTCCGGGCCCGTCCGCGAGTGGCGGCGCCGGGCGGCGTCGCCGGGGAGCGGTGGCTCCCGCTGGAGCTCAGGGAGGCTCGTGATTCCCGACGACCAGCAGGGCCGCCTCACCGGGCTCGGCCGCAAGACGATCGACTCACTGCGCGCCGGCGTGGTCGTGCTCGACCCGGACGACGTGCCGGTGCTGGTCAACCCGGCCGCCCGGGCGATGGGCCTGCTCCGCACCGGCGCCACGCCCGGCTCCATCGCCGCCCACCCGCTGATCCGTACCCTCGCCGGGCAGGTGCGCCGCACCGGCGTGCGGCGCGAGATCGAGCTGGACCTGCCGCGCGGCCGCGACAACCCCGGCGTCAATCCGCTCGGGGTGCACCTGCGGGCGATGGGGCTCGGCGCCGGCTACATCTCGATCGAGGCCGCCGACGTCACCGAGTCGCACCGGCTGGCCCGGGTCCGCCGGGACTTCGTCGCCAACGTCAGCCACGAGCTGAAGACCCCCATCGGGGCGCTGCAACTGCTCGCCGAGGCGCTGCTCGACGCCACCGAACCCGCCGGCGCGGCCGCGCCGGACCTCTCCGAGGACCTGGTCGCCGCCCGCCGCTTCGCCGAGCGGATCCAGCACGAGTCGACCCGGCTGGGCCGGCTGGTGCAGGAGTTGCTGGAGCTGACCCGGCTGCAGGGCGCGGAGCCGCAACCCGCGCCGGAGCCGGTCGCGGTCGACTGGGTGGTCGCCGAGGTGCTCGACCGGACCCGGACCACGGCCGCCGCCCGGCAGATCCAGGTGGTGACGGAGGGCCAGAAGGGGCTGACCGTGTACGGCAGCGACGCCCAGATCGCCACCGCCGTGGCCAACCTGGTGGAGAACGCGATCAACTACTCGGGCGAGGGCACCACCGTCCGGGTCGCCACCCGCGCCGACGAGGAACACGTCGAGATCGCCGTTACCGACCAGGGCATCGGCATCGCCCCCAACGAGGTGGACCGGATCTTCGAACGGTTCTACCGGGCCGACCAGGCCCGCTCCCGCTCCACCGGCGGCACCGGCCTCGGCCTGGCCATCGTCAAACACATCGCCAGCAACCATGGCGGCCGGGTGCTGGTGGCGAGCACTCTTGGAGGGGGCTCGACGTTCACTCTCCGGTTACCGGCCAGCCCCCCGGCCGACCTGGAGACGATACTGCCGTCGGCTGGGATCGAGGCCGGCCCGGCCGAGCTTCGCCAGGTCTGACCGCACGAGAGGAAGCACCGTTGAGCCGCGTTCTGGTGGTCGAGGACGAGGAGTCGTTCTCCGACGCCCTGTCGTACATGCTCCGCAAGGAGGGCTTCGAGGTGTCCGTCGCCGCGACGGGACCCTCCGCCCTCACCGAGTTCGACCGGACCGGCGCGGACATCGTCCTGCTCGACCTGATGCTCCCCGAGATGTCCGGGACGGAGGTCTGCCGGCAGCTGCGCCAGCGTTCACACGTGCCGATCATCATGGTCACCGCCCGGGACAGTGAGATCGACAAGGTGGTCGGCCTGGAGCTCGGGGCCGACGACTACGTCACCAAGCCGTACTCGCCACGGGAGCTGGTGGCCCGGATCCGGGCGGTGCTGCGCCGGCAGAGCCCCGAGGTGACCGAGTCGGGCGCGCCGACGCTGGCCGCCGGCCCGGTCCGGATGGACATCGAGCGGCACGTGGTGACCGTCGACGGCGCCGCGGTCCAGCTGCCGCTGAAGGAGTTCGAGCTGCTGGAGCTGCTGCTGCGCAACGCCGGCCGGGTGCTCACCCGGGGGCAGCTCATCGACCGGGTCTGGGGCGCCGACTACGTCGGCGACACCAAGACGCTGGACGTGCACGTCAAGCGGCTGCGCTCGAAGGTCGAGCCGGAGCCGTCCGCGCCGCGGTTCATCGTCACCGTGCGCGGCCTCGGCTACAAGTTCGAGCCGTAGGCCGTCAGGAGACCCAGCCGTAGCGACGCTCCGGGCGGCCGGCCGAGCCGTACCGGAGGTTGACCTCCGCCCGCCCGGTGTCGGCGAAGTGCTCCAGGTAACGGCGGGCGCTGACCCGGGAGATGCCGACCGCGTTGGCGCACTCGGCGGCGGAGAACGTCCCCGAGTGTCCCCGCAGGGTGCGTTCGACCAGCTCGGCGGTCTCCGCGCTGAGCCCCCGGGGCAGCTTCGAGGTGGCGATGTGCGCGCCGCTGCGGGACAGCACCCGGTCCACGTCGGCCTGGTCGCTCACCACCGTGGCGCGCAGCGCGTTGCGCCGGGCGGCGTACTGCTCCAGCCGGGTCCGCAGCTCGTCGAAACCGAACGGCTTGAGCAGGTAGTTGACCGCGCCGTAGCGAACCGCCCGACGTACCGCCTCGGCCTCCCGGGCCGCGCTGATCACCAGCACGTCGCAGTCGTGCCGGGCGGCCCGCAGCCGGGTCACCACGTCCAGGCCGAACATGTCCGGCAGGTAGAGGTCGAGCAGCACCAGGTCGGGACGGAGCTCGTCGACGGCGGCGATCGCCTGTTCGCCGGTGCTGGCCGTACCCACCACCCGGAAGCCGTCGATCCGCTCGACGAAGCCCCGGTGGATCCGGGCCACCATGAAGTCGTCGTCGACCACCAGTACGTCGATCACCGGACCCCCTCCAGAGTGCCGGTCACCGACATCCGGGCCGTGAACATCGCGCCCTCCTCGGTGTTCGTCACCGCCACCTCGCCGCCGCGACGGTGACAGACCAGCCGGGTGAGTGCCAACCCGATGCCCCGCTCGCCGCCCCGGGCCGCCTTCGTGGTGAAGCCGTGGGTGAAGACCTCCTGGGCCAGCTGCGGGGCGATCCCCGGGCCGGAGTCGCGGACCACGATCTCCACCGAGGAGGCGTCCCGACGCAGCTCGACCTCCACCCAGGCCGGCCGGTCCGGCACGTCGCCACCGCCCGGCCCGGCGTCGTCCGAAGCGCCGGACGCCGACGGCGTCGGACCCTCCCGGCCGCCGGCCACCGCCTCGACGGCGTTGTCGACCAGGTTGCCCAGCACCGTCGCGACGTCCGCGGCGACCGCCGGCTCCAGCCGGTCCAGGCCGGTCCGCTCGGAGATCCGCAGCTCCACCCGGCGCTCGGCGGCCAGCGCCGACTTCGCCATCAGCAGCGCCGCCACCGCCGTGTCGTGGATCCGGCTGGTGACGGTGAGGTCGAGCGAGGCCCGGTGCCGGCTCAGCGCGTCGACGTACCGGACCACCTCGTCGTGCTCACCGATCTGGATCAGCCCCGAGATGGTGTGCAGCTGGTTGGCGAACTCGTGGGTCTGGGCGCGCAGCAGCTCGGTGGTGCTGCGGAACGAGCCGATCTCCTGCTCCAGGCGGGCCAGCTCGGTGCGGTCGCGCAGGGTGGTCACCGAGCCGAGCCGGCGGCCGTCCTTGGTCACCGTCATCCGGTTCATCACCAGCACCCGGCCGCCGCGCACGACCACCTCGTCCCGGGCCTCCGGGTCGCTGTCGGCGCCGGCCAGCACGTCCCGCAACCGGCCGGAGATCCGCAGGTCCGCGAGGCTTCGGCCCAGGCAGTCCTCGGGCAGGTCGAGCAGCCGCCGGCCGACCGCGTTGACCAGGGTGATCCGCAGCTGCGGGTCCAGGGCGACCACCCCCTCGGCGAGGCCGTGCAGCAGTGCCTCCCGGTGCTCGGCCAGGCCGGCGATCTCCCGTGGCTCCAGGCCCAGGGTCTGCCGCTTGATCCGCCGGGCCAGCAGCCAGGAGCCGGCCACCCCCAGCAGGCTGGCGATGCCCAGGTAGGTGAAGAGGTACGACGAGGCGCCGACCAGCCGCTCCGACCAGGTCGGTGCGGCCTCGCCGATCATCACCACGCCGAGGTGTCGCCCGAGGTTGTACTCACGAGCCCCGAGCACCGGCACCTGGGCCACCAGCTCCCGGGAGCCGCCGACCTCCAGCTCGCCGGACCAGGCCCGGCCCCGCGCCACGTCGGGGTCGCCGAGCACGAGCGGGCTCCCCACCAACGTCGGGTCGGTGGAGCTGACCACCCGCCCCCGGGCGTCGGCCACGGTCACCGAGGTCACCCCGGACCGGGTCAGCGCGTTCTGCACCAGCGGGGCGACCAGCTCCGCCGGCGCCGGCTGGTTGAGCCGGTCGCGCAGCAACGGGCTGCCGGCGAGCTCCTCGCCGAGGGCGGCCACCCGCCGCCCCTCCACCCGGTTGAACGTCGCCGCGGACTGGGCCAGCGAGACGGCGGCCACCGCCACCAGCACGACCACGATGATCGCGAGCTGGAGCACGAGCAACTGCCCGGCCAAGGTACGGCGGGGCGTGACCGCGACCACAAAGACCTCAATTTCCGCTGGTGACACAAGGCAGACGCGGGATCTGCCCGGGGGTCATCATCTTGCCGCCGGACTCCTTCGAAACGGAAGAGAAACAAGATGGCAACTCGGAGAAACCTGCTGGTCATGGGCGTCGCCGCCGCCACGGCGCTGGCGCTGGGCGCCTGCGGCGCCACCGCGGACAAGAACGAGGGCGGGTCCGGCGACGACGGCAAACCGGCCACCGGACTTCGGATCATGGTGCCGAACACCCCCGGCGGCGGGTACGACACCACCGCCCGCACCGCGGCCAAGGTGATGGAGGACGCCAAGATCGCCACCGGCGTGCAGGTCTTCAACCTGCCCGGCGCGGGCGGCACCGTCGGCCTGCAACGCACGGTGAACGAGAAGGGCAACGGCAAGCTCGCCATGCAGATGGGGCTGGGCGTGGTCGGTGCCTCGTACACCTCCAAGTCGTCGGCGACGCTCACCCAGACCACCCCGCTGGCGAAGCTGATCGAGGAGGCCGGCGCCATCGTGGTGCCGAAGGACTCGCCGTACAGGACGATCGGCGATCTCGTCGCGGCCTGGAAGGCCAACCCCAAGGGCATCGCGGTCGGCGGTGGCTCGTCCCCCGGTGGCCCGGACCACCTGCTGCCGATGCAGCTCGCCAAGACCGTCGGTATCGACCCGCGCCAGGTCAACTTCGTCTCGTACGACGGCGGCGGCGAGCTGCTGCCGGCGGTGCTCGGTGGCAAGGTGGCCTTCGGCGCCAGCGGCTTCGGCGAGTTCCTCGACCAGGTCGAGGCCGGCCAGATCCGGGTCCTCGCGGTGACCAGCGAGGCCCCGATCGACGCCCTCAAGGACGTGCCGACGCTCAAGTCCGCCGGCATCGACCTGGTCTTCACCAACTGGCGGGGCATCGTCGCGCCGCCCGGCATCAGCGACGCCGACAAGAAGGTCTGGATCGACGCGCTGACGAAGATGCACGAGTCCGACCAGTGGAAGGCCGAGCTGGCCAAGCGGGGCTGGACCGACGCCTTCGTCACCGGAGACCAGTTCGCCACCTTCCTCACCGAGCAGGACAAGTCCGTGGCCGACCTGCTCAAGCAGCTCGGGCTGGCATGACCGGCATGGCGACCCGACCGGACCGGGGCGGCGACCCGCCGCCCCGCCCGGCGGCGGGTGGGGAGAGCGTCCCCGCCATACCGCCGATCCCGGCGCAGCCGACCGCGGGGGCCGCCGACCCGGCGACCCCCGCGGCGGGGGCCGAGGCGGTCCCGCCGGCCGCGGAGCGTACGCCGGACCTGCCGGCGGTGGCGCGGCCCGCCGCGGCCGACGACGCTCCCGCCGCCGCGAACCCGGCCGACGGTGCGGCGCTGACCGCGCCCGCGGCCGCGAACCCGACCGGCGGTGCGGCCCGGACCGGGAAGCCGGACCGGGCGCAGTACGCCGTGTGCGCGTTCCTGGCGCTGGTCGGCGGGTTGGTCATCGTCGACGCGGCCCGCACCGGGCAGGCGATCAGCACCGCCGATCCGATCGGCCCGAAGCCGGTGCCGATCCTGCTCGGTGTGCTGCTGCTGATCGTCGCCGCGATCTACGCGGTGGACGTCGCCCGCGGCGGCCGCGGTGAGCCGGAGGCCGGTGAGGACGTCGATCTGACCACCCCGATCGACTGGCGGACGGTACTGCTGCTGATCGGCGCCTTCGTCGTCAACGCGGTGCTCATCGACCGGCTCGGTTGGGTGATCAGCGGGACGTTGCTCTTCTGGGGCTCGGCCTTCGCGCTGGGCAACCGGCACCACGTGCGCAACCTGCTGATCGCCGTCGCGCTGTCGTTGATCACCTTCTACACGTTCGCCATCGGGCTCGGCGTGAACCTGCCCGCGGGCGTGCTGCAAGGGATCCTGTGATGGACAACCTCGGAAACCTGCTCGACGGGTTCGCCAACGTGGTGACCCCGATGAACCTGCTGATCGCGCTGCTCGGCGTCACCATCGGCACCGCCGTCGGCGTGCTGCCCGGCATCGGGCCGGCGATGACCGTGGCGCTGCTGCTGCCGGTCACCTACGGGATGGAGCCCACCCAGGCGTTCATCATGTTCGCCGGCATCTTCTACGGCGGCATGTACGGCGGCTCGACCACCTCGATCCTGCTGAACACCCCCGGCGAGTCGTCCTCGGTGGTGACCGCGATCGAGGGCAACAAGATGGCGAAGGCGGGACGCGCGGCGCAGGCGCTGGCCACCGCCGCGATCGGCTCGTTCGTCGCCGGCACCATCGCCACCCTGCTGCTGGTGGTGGTGACCCCGCCGGTGGTGCAGTTCGCGATCAGCCTCGGCGCGCCGGACTACTTCGCGCTGATGCTGCTGTCGTTCGTGGCGGTCACCGCGGTGCTCGGGGCGTCCCGGGTCCGCGGCTTCGCCTCGCTGCTGATCGGCCTGGTCATCGGCACCATCGGGATCGACGCGGTGAGCGGCCAGCAGCGGCTCACCCTGGGCATCCCGCAACTCGCCGACGGCATCGACGTGGTGGTCGTGGCGGTCGGCATCTTCGCCGTCG
The DNA here is from genome assembly GCF_018070095.1 of Micromonospora sp. U56. Lineage (NCBI taxonomy): Bacteria > Bacillati > Actinomycetota > Actinomycetes > Micromonosporales > Micromonosporaceae > Micromonospora > Micromonospora sp. U56. The sequence continues at coordinate 100,469 of NZ_JAGPYL010000001.1, read as the reverse complement.
GCGAGGCGCTCTGGATCGCCGCGCACCTGCGCCGCCGCGCCGCCGAGGTGATCCCGGTCGGCCGGCCCTGGATGGGGCGGCAGGACTGGAAGCGGTCCTGGAAGCCGTGGCTGCGCGGCACCGCGTACGGGTTCCCGTTCGGGGCGCTGCCGGCGGGCGGTGCGGAGATCCCGACGTTCCTCTCGTACGCCACCGAGAAGAAGCTGACGAAGCACCCGGAGGAGTTCGGCCGGGGCGCGATCGAGGGCGTCGCCGGCCCGGAGGCGGCCAACAACGCCTCCGCCGCCGGCACGCTGGTGCCGATGCTGGCCATCGGCCTGCCCACCAACGCCACCGCCGCGGTGATGCTGGCCGCCTTCCAGCAGTACGGCATCCAGCCCGGCCCACTGCTCTTCGAGCGGGAGTCCGGTCTGGTCTGGACGCTGATCGCCAGCCTCTTCGTGGGCAACCTGCTGCTGCTGGTGCTGAACCTGCCGCTCGCGCCCGCCTGGGCGCGGCTGCTGCGGATTCCCCGCCCGTACCTCTACGCCGGGATCCTCTTCTTCGCCTCGATGGGCGCGTACGCGGTCAACGCCTCGCCGTTCGACCTGTTCCTGCTGCTCACCCTCGGCCTGCTCGGGTTCGGCATGCGGCGCTTCGGGCTGCCGATCCTGCCGCTGATCGTCGGGGTGATCCTCGGCCCGCGCGCCGAGCTCCAGGGCCGGCGGGCGTTGCAGCTCTCCGGCGGCGAGCTGCATGGCCTGCTCGGCGGTTGGGTGTCCTGGACGATCTACGCCGTGGTCCTGGTGGTGCTGCTCTGGCCGGTGCTCGGCCGTTTCGTCGTCCGAGGAGTTCGGGAAAGGCTGGTGACCCGATGACCGTGCTGGTGGGGTACGTCCCCTCGGCCCTGGGTGAGGCGGCCCTGCGGGCCGCCGTGGAGCAGGCCCGGTTCCGCGACGAGCCGGTGCTGGTGGTGAACACCTCGCGCGGCGACGCCTACGTCGACCCGCGCTTCGCCCAGGAGGGTGACCTGGCCCGGGTGGTCCGCGAGCTGACCGCGGACGGGGTGCCGCACACCGTCCGGCAGCTGGTGCGGGGCCGGGACGCGGCCGAGGAGATCGCCGAGATCGCCGAGGCGGAGGAGATCTCGCTGGTGGTGATCGGCATCCGGCACCGCACTCCGGTGGGCAAGCTGATCATGGGGTCGACAGCGCAGGAGATCCTGCTCCGGGTGCCCTGCCCGGTGCTCGCCGTGAAGGCCGACTGAGTGGGGTGTCGCGCGTCGGGCACGGGGATCCCGGGCTGACCGGGGTCCCCGTGCGTACCCAGACGGGCCTGCTGCTCGCGCACACCGTCGTGGTGCAGGCGGCCACCTTCATGCTGCGCCCGGCGTCGGCGTACCGGGCGCTGGACCTGGACGTGCCGGCGGCCTGGCTCGGCGTGCTCGGGGCCAGCTTCGCCGTCGCGCCGCTGGTGCTGGCGGTCCCCTCCGGCCACGCGGTCGACCGGTTCGGCGAACGCCGCATCGTGCTGGCCGGGTCGGGCCTGCTCGCCGCCGCCGGCGCCTGCTTCGTGCTCTTCGCCGACTCGGTCGCCGGCCTGGTCGTGGCCAGCATGGTGCTCGGCACCGGCCACCTCTGCGCGGTGGTGGGCCAGCAGGCGCTGGTCGCCAACCGCACCGCGGCGGACCGGTACGACGCGGCCTTCGGCTACTACACCTTCGCCGCCTCGCTCGGCCAGGCGTTGGGACCCGGCCTGATCGTGGTCTTCGGCGGGGACCGCCCGATCCCGGACACCGGGGCGATCTTCCTCGGCGCCACCGCGCTCACCCTGCCACTGCTGGTCGCCGCCGCGTTCCTCCGCCCGTCGGCGCACCACCGGCCGGCGGCGGGTCCGGCCGCCGGCGGGCTGGCCGGCCTGCTCCGCCAGCCCGGACTGGTGCGCGCCCTCGCGGTCAGTTGCGTCGTCCTGGCGGCGGTCGACATCACCCTGGTCTACCTGCCCGCCCTCGGTGCCGAGCGGGGCATCGCCGCCGGCTCCATCGGCGTACTGCTGGGGTTGCGGGCGGTCGCGTCGATGGCCTCGCGGCTGCTGCTGGGCCGGCTGGTCGCCGCCGTCGGCCGGCGCCGGCTGCTGGTCGGCACCGTCGCCCTCTCCGCCGCCGGTGTCGGGCTGCTGCTGCCGCCCCTGCCGCTCTGGGCGATGGCGGTGGTGGTCACGGTCTCCGGGCTGGGCCTGGGTGCCGGGCAACCGCTGACCATGTCGTTCCTGGCCGAGTCCGCCCCGCCCGGGTTGCGCGGCCGGGCGATGTCCCTGCGCCTCACCGGCAACCGGCTCGGCCAGGTCGTCATCCCGAGCGCCGCCGGCGCGCTCGCCGCCGGCGCCGGGGCGGCGGGCGTGCTCGCCTGCACCGCCGCCGGCCTGGCCGGCGTGGCCGTCGCCGCGACCGGACTGCACCAGGGCCCACCCGCCGATCCGACACCCCGACCAGAGAGGGAAGAACCATGCTGACTCCGACCGCCGACCTCTACGACCGGTACGGCGACGTGCTCGGCTCGTGCGACACCCAGCTACGCCAGTTCGGCGCCGCCCGCGCCTTCGCCGGGCCGGCCGTCACGGTGCGCTGCTTCGAGGACAACGCCCTGCTCAAGTCGATCGTCGCCGAGCCGGGGGAGGGCCGGGTGCTGGTGGTGGACGGCGGCGGGTCGGTGCACACCGCCCTGATGGGCGACCTGATCGCCGGCGCCGCGGCGGCGAACGGCTGGACGGGGGTGGTGATCAACGGCGCGGTCCGGGACGTCACCGCGCTGGCCGCCCTGCCGATCGGCATCAAGGCGCTCGGCGCCAACCCGCGCAAGAGCGCGAAGGCGGGAGCCGGCGAGCGGGACGTGCCGGTGTCGTTCGGCAACTGCGTCTTCACGCCGGGAGCCGAGGTGCACAGCGACGACGACGGCGTGGTCGTGCTGCCGGCCGGCGCGCGGGAGTAGCTCCGGCGGTCAGCCCTCGCTGGCCGGGTGCGGGGCGACCTGGCCCTGGCGCAGCCGCGCCCCGCACAGCTCGGCCAGCTTCGCGTACGCGGGCGCGCCGATCAGCGCGGTCAGCTCCGGGCCGTACGAGACGTACATCGGCTCGGTGCCGACGTGCGCGTCGGTGGACGAGGTGCACCACCAGTCCAGGTCGTGCCCGCCCGCGCCCCAGCCCCGCCGGTCGAACTCGGTCAGCGTGGAGACCAGCACCTTGGTGTTGTCCGGTCGCTTGGTCCAGTCCTGCTCGCGGCGGATCGGCAGCTGCCAGCAGACGTCCGGCTTGTATTCCAGCGGGTGCACCCCGTCGCGCAGCGCCTGACCGTGCAGGGCGCAGCCGCCACCGCCGGGGAAGTCGGCGTCGTTGAGGAACACGCACGGCGCGTCCACGTCCCGGGTGGCGGTGCGGCGGGCCGGGTTCTTGCCGTCGATCGTGTCGTCCGCGGTCCAGTTCTTGACGCCCCGGCGGAAGTGCTGCCAGGTCTGCGGGGTGAGTCGCTTGACCGCCGCCCGGACCCGCTTCTCGTCGTCGCCGTCGGTGAAGAACGCGCCGTGCGAGCAGCAGCCGTCGGTGGCCCGGCCGGCGATGATGCCGTGGCAGCCCTTGCCGAAGACGCACGTCCAGCGGGACAACAGCCAGGTCAGGTCGGCGCGGACGAGGTGCCGCTCGTCGGCCGGGTCGACGAACTCGATCCACTCGCGGGGGAAGTCCAGCTCCACCTCACGGCTGCGCGGGTCGCTCGGGTCGTCCACCAGTACGTGCAGTTCCACCTGGCTCGTCACCCGGACCAGCGTACGCGGGGTGACCGGGGCCGGCCGGCGAGCCGCGGAAACGTGTTGGCCCTAGGGTCGACAGCATGCGACTGGGTGTCCTCGACGTCGGTTCCAACACGGTGCACCTGCTGGTGGTCGACGCCCACCACGGGGCGCACCCCTGGCCGGCCCACTCGGAGAAGGTGGTGCTCCGGCTGGCCGAGCAGATCGGCCCGGACGGGGCGTTGACCGAGGAGGGCGCCGACGGGCTGGTCAAGGCGGTCGGCATGGCGCGTACCGCCGCCGCCGGGCTGGCCGCCGACGACCTGCTCGCCTTCGCCACCTCCGCGGTGCGCGACGCCACCAACGCGGCCGAGGTGCTGGCCCGGGTCCGCGACGAGACCGGCGTACGGCTGGAGGTGCTCTCCGGCGCCGACGAGGCGCGGATGACCTTCCTGGCGGTGCGCCGGTGGTTCGGCTGGTCGGCGGGGCGGCTGCTGGTCATGGACATCGGCGGCGGCTCGCTGGAACTGGCGGCCGGCATCGACGAGGACCCGGACGTCGCGGTCTCCCTGCCGCTCGGGGCCGGGCGGTTGAGCCGCGAGCGGCTGCGGGTGGACCCGGCCGGGCAGGCGCCGCCCTCCGCCGAGGCCGTGGAGGAGCTGCGGGAATACGTCGACGCGCTGCTCGACCCGGTGGTGGAGAAGCTCGCCGGGGTGGGCTGGGAGCGCCCCGTCGCCACCTCCAAGACCTTCCGGATGCTGGCCCGGCTGGCCGGCGCGGCGCCGTCCGCGGCCGGGCTCTGGGCCCGGCGCAGCCTCACCCGCACCGGGCTGCAGCAGGTTCTCGGCTTCATCCGGCACATCCCGCCGGCCCAACTGGCCGAGCTGGAGGGGGTCAGCACGGGGCGGGCGCACCAACTGCTCGGCGGGGCGGTGGTGGCCGAGGCGGTGATGCGCCGCCTGGACGTCCCGGCGCTGGACATCTGCCCGTGGGCGCTGCGGGAGGGCGTCATCCTCCGCCGGTTGGATCAGCTCGAGCCGATGTGATCCACGCCGGTCGTTCTGCGCCATTTGACGCCGCTCGTCCTGAAGCGTGGCGACCGGTCGGGCTACCCTGAGGGGTGTGACTTTCCGCGTCCCCGTGCTCCTGTCCAGTTCCTCGGTCTTCCCTGAACGGACCGCGGCGGCGTTCCAGCTTGCCGCGGCGCTCGGCTACGACGGCGTCGAGGTGATGGTCTGGACCGACGCCGTGAGCCAGGACACCGGCGCGCTGCGCGGCCTCTCCGAGCACTACGGCGTGCCGGTCCTGTCGGTGCACGCGCCGTGCCTGCTGGTGACCCAGCGGGTGTGGAGCCCCGACCCCTGGGAGCGGCTGCGCCGCTCGGCCGAGCTGGCCGCCACCCTGGGCGCGCCGGTCGTGGTGGTGCACCCGCCGTTCACCTGGCAGCGGGACTACGCCCGCAACTTCGCCGAAGGGCTCGAGGCGATCGCCGGCGAGTACCCGGACCTGCGCTTCCCGGTGGAGAACATGTACCCGGTGCGGATGGCCGGCCGGCAGTTCGTGCCGTACGTGCCCGGCTGGGACCCGACCGAGGCCGGGTACGCCTCGTACACCCTCGACCTGTCGCACTGCGCCGCCTCGCACACCGACTCGCTGGCGATGGCCGACCGGATGGGCGACCGGCTGGCGCACGTGCACCTCGGCGACGGCACCGGCGAGGGGCGCGACGAGCATCTGGTGCCCGGGCGCGGCAGCCAGCCCTGCGCCGAGCTGCTGCGCTCACTGGCCGGCCGGGGCTTCACCGGCTCGGTGGCTGTCGAGGTCACCACCCGGGGCGCGAAGAGCCGCGCCGACCGCGAGGCCGACCTCCGCGAGGCCCTCGCCTTCGCCCGCGCCCACCTCACCGCCCCCTCCCCGGTAGACGCCTGACCCACCGGGGTCCCTCTCCCCGTCGATCATGAAGTTGTTGCCCTCCGCCTCGGCGTGTCGGGGCAACAACTCCATGATCGACCGCCCGACCGCCCGCGCGAGCGCCGCGGTCGGGTGGGTCAGGGGACGGGGGTGAGGGAATCGGTCTGGGTGGGGACGGGGAGCTGCTGCTCGCCGACCGCCGCGCGCTTGCGGGCCCGGTGGGCGGCCACGTGGGAGCGGGTGGCGCAGCGCTCCGAGCAGAACCGGCGGCAGCAGTTGGACGAGGTGTCCAGGTAGACGTTGCCGCAGCGCTCGTCCGCGCAGACCCCGAACCGGGCGCTGCCGTACTCGCAGAGCCAGACCGACAGGCCCCAGACCGCGCCGGCCAGGTATTCCGCGCTGACCGACGCGCCCCGGCTGGTCACGTGCATGTGCCAGTCGCTGGAGTCGTGCCCGGAGATCCGCGGCTGCACGGGGAACGCCTCCAGCAGGGCGTTCAGCTCGGCCACCGCCTGGACGTCCCGCCCGGAGGTGCCGAACTCGAACACGTCGCGCAGGCGCTTCTGCGCCCGCCGGAAGATCACCAGGTCCCGTTCGGCGACCTCGTCGCGCATCCACGCGTTGTCGTCTGGGAAGAGGGCCCGCAGGTCGTCGAGGTCGTCCAGGCGGGCGTTGACGAGGTCAACGCCGGTCCGGGCGTACGCGTCGAAGTTCACGACCCCAACGGTAGACGACTCACGGGGCGCGCGGCGCGTCGATGTAGTGCGGCAGGAACCGCGCGTAACCGTCGGTGATGAGACTCTCGCTCTCCCGTAGGCCGACGCCGGCCGACTCGCCGTCGACGATCCAGCTCCCCAGCACCGTACGGTTGCCGGCGAAGTCCGGCAGCGCCCGGAACTCCTGGTAGCAGAAGCCCTCGTCGCCGTAGTCGCCCGGATTGGTGATCTCGGTGTCGCCGGTGACGATCCGCACCGCGGCGCCTTCCCGGCCGAGCAGCGGCTTCGCCACGTACTCCGGCATCCCGCGCGGCGAGTCCAGGTACGCCGGCAGCAGGTACTCGTGCCCCGGGTACAGCTCCCAGAGCACGGCGAGCAGCGCCTTGTTGGACAGCAGCAGCTTCCAGGCCGGCTCGATCCAGGTGGTCGGGGTGCCCGGCTCCAGCGCCGCCGGCCCGTACGGCTCGGCCAGCATCCACTCCCATGGGTAGAGCTTGAAGCAGGTCGTCAGCGGTCGGTCGTCGGCGTCGACGAAGCGCCGGCCGTCCCAGCCGACGTGCTGGATCGGCAGCAGCGTCACGTCCAGCCCGGCCTGGCGGGCGGTCTCGGCCAGGTACCCGGCGGTGATCTGGTCCTCGCCCGATTCCTCCTCGTTCGACCAGGCCACGTGCACCCGCCGGTCGTGCAGGCCGGCGCCGATCTTGGCCCAGGCGCCCACCAGCCGCTCGTGCAGGCTGTTCCACTGGTCGGCGTCCGGGTGCGTCTGCTCCAGCCAGTACCACTGGATGATGCTCGCCTCGACCAGCGCGGTGGGGGTGTCGGCGTTGTACTCCAGCAGCTTCGGCGGCCAGCTGCCGTCGTAGGCGAGGTCGAAGCGGCCGTAGAGGGTCGGCGGCTTCTCGCGCAGCGACCGGGCGACCGCCTCGGCGGCCCAGGCCGGGATGCCGAACTCGGCGTACCGGCCGCGGGCGACGACGTGCTCGGCCGCGGCCACCGACATCCGGTGCAGCTCCTCGGTGGCCTCCTCCAGCCGCAGCACCTCGGCCAGGTCGAAGGCGTACGCCGCCGTCTCGTCCCAGTACGACATGGTCCCGCCGTCGGGCAGTTCGGTGTCGACGTACACCAGGCCCTGCTCGCGGATGGTGGCGTCCCAGTCCGGGCGGGGGGTGGCCGCCTCGCGTCGCACCTCAGCCCCCGCAGGAGGCGAGGTGGGTGCCGAAACCGCCCCGCTCGGGCAGGGCCGCGGCGACCGGCCGGGGCTCGGCGCCGGCGGTGCCGGTGGTGACCGCCGGTACCCGCATCGCCAGCGCGACCGTGTCCCCGCCGCCGGCCGGACCCAGGGCGCAGTCGTCATCGTCGTCGTCGGAGGTCATGTTGCAGCCGGAGAGGGCGAGCGCCAGGGCGGTGAGCGCGCCGAGCTGCACGGAGGCCGACCGGAGCCGGCGGCGGGGGTGTCCATCCACGGCATCGTTGTAGCTGATCGACGCCACTTCCGTCGCCCCCCGGGCGATGCTCGTGATGCCATTGGGACGCCTGCCACGAGACGTCGCGGCGGCTCCACCGCCCCCCGGCGCAGCGCCGTGCACGGGCGTTACGCTCGGCTCATGCTCCGTTCCGTCATCCTCGCCGCCTCCCGGGCATCCCAGGTCGAGCGGCTCATCGCGACGGCCCCGTTCACCCGGGACGTCGTCCGCCGGTTCGTCGCCGGCGCCGGCACCGACGACGCGTTGCGCGCGACCCGCGAACTCGTCGCCGACGGCCTCGCGGTCACCATCGACAACCTCGGCGAGGACACCGTCACTCCCGAGCAGGCCAACGCCACCCGCGACGAGTACCTCAAGCTGCTGAAGCTGCTCTCCAGCGCCGGGCTCACCCCGCCCGCCGAGGTCAGCGTGAAGCTCTCCGCCCTCGGCCAGAAGTTCGACGAGCAGCTCTCCTACGACAACGCGCGGGCCATCTGCCTGGCGGCCGACGAGGCGGGCACCACGGTCACCCTCGACATGGAGGACCACACCACCACCGACTCGACGCTGAGCGTCCTGGCCCGGCTGCGCAAGGACTTCCCGGCCACCGGCGCGGTGCTCCAGGCGTACCTGCGGCGGACCGAGTCGGACTGCCGCGAGCTGGCCGGCGCCGGGTCCCGGGTACGGCTCTGCAAGGGCGCGTACAAGGAGCCGGAGTCGGTGGCGTACCAGTCGGCCCGCGAGGTGGACAAGTCGTACGTCCGCTGCCTGAACGTGCTCATGTCCGGGGACGGCTACCCGATGCTGGCCACCCACGACCCGCGCCTGATCGCGATCGGCGAGGACCGGGCCCGCTGGTTCGACCGCGGCCCGGAGCGCTTCGAGTTCCAGATGCTGTACGGCATCCGGCCGGAGGAGCAGGCCCGGCTGGTCGGCGAGGGCTACACCGTGCGGACCTACCTGCCCTACGGCGAGGACTGGTACGGCTACCTGATGCGCCGGCTCGCCGAGCGCCCCGCGAACCTGATGTTCTTCGGCCGGGCCATGGTCTCCAAGAAGTGACTCAGGCGTTCGACCAGCCCCGGGTGCTCAGCACCAGCCGGTAGCCGTCCGGATCGGCCACCGTCACCCCCCAGCGGTCCCAGTACGGGCCGGCGGAGACTCTCGTCCCGCCGGCCCCTTCCAGTCTTGTGATCAGGTCCGCCTCGACCGGGCCGTCCAGGTAGAGCACGAACAGGTCCTCCTCCGTCGGGCGGGGCTCGACCGCCAGGTGCTCCCCGCCGACCAGCTCCAGGTGCCAGGCCGCGTCCGGCCAGCCCAGCATGAGCAGGTCGTGCTCACCGAGCCCGGCGGCCTCGCCCCGGTACAGCACCCTCAGGCCGAGCCCGGCTACCCAGAAGCGCTCGGCGGCCCCGAGGTTGCGGCTCGGCCGGGCGATGCGGAGGTGTGGGCTTCCCATCGACGTCATGCGGTGATCATCGGAGCTGCACCGGACTTCAGGTCAAGTCCGGCGTTGACAGATTTGGCTAATGTGCTTAGCTTCGAGGCTATGAGGACTAGCCAGGTGGAGCGGGACGGCGGCACCATCGCGTACGAGGTGCACGGCGAGGGGCCGCTGGTGGTCCTCGCGCACGGCATGGGGGAGAACCGGCGATCCTTCCGCCACCTGATCCCGCTCCTGGTCGAGGCTGGCTACCGGGTGGCCTCGGTGGACGTCCGGGGGCACGGCGACTCCAGCGCCCACTGGCCGTCGTACGCCCCGGCCGAGGTCGGCTCGGACCTGCTGGCCGTGGTGCGTACCCTCGGCGGCCCGGCCACCCTGGTCGGCAGCTCGTCCAGCGCGGCGGCCGTCGTCTTCGCCGCCGGGGACGCGCCCGAGCTGGTCAACGGCATCGTGCAGATCGGCGCACTCGTCGCCCAGCCCAGGCCCAACCCGGCGATGCGGCTCGCCCAGGCGGCCGTGCTGCGCAGTCCCCGGCTGTTCGGCTTGTTCCACCGGACGCTCTTCCCCGGTGGCCGGCCCGCCGACGACGCCGCGTACCGCAAGGAGCTGGTCGCCGGCCTGCGCGGCCGGATGGCGGCGGTCCGCGGCGTGATCGCGCCGGTCGCCCCGCACTGGACGGCCCGGGCGGCCGACGTGCGGCAGCCGGTGCTGGTGCTGATGGGCGCGAAGGACCCCGACTTCGCCGACCCGGGGGGGCGAGGCTCGGGCCGCCCGCCGCCTCTTCGTCACCGCCGAAGCCCGCATGATCGCCGACTCCGGCCACTACCCGCACGCCGACCAGCCGGCGGCCACCGCTGCCCAGCTCGTCGAGTTCCTGGCGGTGACCACGCGTGGCTAGGGCCGGGCTCACCCCGTCGACGGTGGTCCGCGAGGCGGCCCGCCTCGCCGACGAGGTCGGTTACGAGCGGCTGACCCTGGCCGCGCTCGCCGGCCGGCTCGGCGTCGCGCTGCCCAGCCTCTACAAGCACGTCAAGGGCGTCGACGCGTTGAGCCAGAAGCTCGCCGCCCTGGCCGTCGACGAACTCGCCGACGCGATGACCTCGGCCGCCGCCGGGCGCGCCGGGGCGGACGCGCTGCGGGCGGTCGCCATCGCCTGGCGCGACTACGCCCGCCGGCACCCCGGCCGCTACCCGGCGGCGCAGCGGGTGCCCGACCCGGCCGACCCCGAGCACGTCGCCGCCGGCCGGCGGGCCCTCGACACCGTCTACGCGATCCTGCGCGGGTACGGCCTGACCGGTGACGCCGCGGTCGACGCCGCGCGCCTGTTCCGCAGCGCCGTGCACGGCTTCATCACCCTGGAGGCGGCCGGTGGCTTCGGCCTGCCCCGAGGCATCGACCGGTCGTTCGACCAGCTGGTGGCCTCGTTGGACACCGCGTACCGGGACTGGCGGTCCTGATGAGGGCCGCGCTGCTGGCGATCGCCTTCCTGGTGGAGGTGGCGATGCTCGTCGCCGCGGGCTGGTGGGGCTTCACCCTCGACGCGGGCCTCGCCGTCCGGCTGCTCGCCGGGCTCGGCGCACCGCTGCTGATCGCGCTGGTCTGGGGCATCTTCTGCTCGCCCCGGGCCCGGGTCCGGCTCGCCCCGCCGGCCAAGTACGCCGTCCAGGCGGCCTGCTTCCTCGCCGCCGGCGTGTTGCTCGCCCTCGCCGGGCACCCGTTGCTCGCGGCGGGTCTGGTCGCCCTGTGGGCCGTGGACCGGGCGCTGCTCAGCCGCGGCGGTCACCCGGCCTGACCGGCCCCGGCGCTTGTCGGTGGCTCATGGTCCCGCCTCCTGTGGTGGCTGCCGGCGGGCCGATCCCGGCGCTTGTCGGTGGCTCATGGTCCCGCCTCCTGTGGTGGCTGCCGGCGGGCCGATCCCGGCGCTTGTCGGTGGCTCATGGTCCCGCCTCCTGTCGTGGCTGCTGGCGGGCCGATCCCGGCGCCTGTCGGGGGGACCCGCTGACGGCGGCCGCTGGTGGTGGCTCCCGTGAGCGCCCGTCCACGGCACCCCACCTGCGGTGGTCGCGCCCTTTCGATCTGATGTCGTGAACGATTCAGGCCACCCCGACGCGTGGCTGTCGTCCGGGTAACGGCCCGTCTCTGCGGACGGCAGAGACGGGCTCCGTCGCATCGCCACCGGGTCCGGCCTTCCGTGAGTCGTTCACGTCATCAGCTCGATAGGCGAGTAGTCACCCCCTTCCGACGCCGCCCCGGTCACCGTCCGTGCAGGCCACCGTCCTGCGGCAGAAGGTTGTACCGCGTGTGCAGGCCCGCCGGCATGCTGCCGACGCGCGGGCGGCTCTGGCCGGATCGCCCCGATTGGTCGTACCCTTCGCCGGTGACCGACGGGCATGACGAGCCGCGCCTCACCGACGGCTTGGACGAGTCGCGCCCGACCGACGGGGTGGGCGAGCCACGCTCACGCCGCCGCTGGCCGCTCTGGGCCGCGTTCGCGGTGGTGCTGGCGATGGTGGGCTGCGGGGTGCCGGCGGCGCTGCTGGCCGGCCTGGTCGACCGCACCGCCGAGCGCGCCACGGTGGACCGCCCCGCCGCCCGCACGCCCGATCCGGCCACGGCGACCGCCCGCCGGGTGGGCGACCAGCTCTCCGCCCAGCTCGCCCGGCAGGCCGACGCCCTGCTCGGCGGCGATCGGCGCGGCTTCCTCGCCGTCGCGGACCCCGCCGCCCGCGCCGATCTGGGCCGCCGCTTCGCCGCACTGCGCGCGCTCCGGGTGACGGTGTGGCGGGCCGAGCCGTCCGGGCTGCCCACCCCCGTCGCGGGACAGGCGGGGCAGTGGCGGCAACTGGTGACCTTCCGGTACTGCTTCCTCGTGCCGGACTGCGCGCCCAGCCCGGTCCTGATCGGCACCCGCTGGCGGGAGACCGGCGGCGCACCGCTGCTGGTCGCCGTCGAGGAGTCCCGCTCCGCGCAGGCCGGGGTCCGACCCTGGGAGGTCAGCGACCTGGTCGTCGCCGTCGGCCCGCGCACCATGGTGGCCACCACCCCGGCGCTGCGCGGGAAGCTGCCCGGCCTGCTCGCCGAGGCCGAGTCCGCGGCGACGGTCGCCGACCGGTACGCGATCGCCGGCCCACCGCCGGACCGCTACCGGATCTTCTACGCCGGCGGCCCCGAGTGGCGACGCTGGTACGGCGGCGGCCGACCGAAGTGGACGGCCGGGTACGCGGTCACCGTCGGCGGCGGCCACCACGAGGTGGTGCTCAACGCCGACGGGCTGACCGCCACCGCCACCGGTGAGCTGCTGCGGCACGAGCTGACCCACGCCGCCTCGCTGCCCGCGCGGGGCTACCCGGGCAAGCAGACCTGGTGGCTGGTGGAAGGGCTGGCCGAGTACGCCGGGGCCGACGGGGCCCCGGTGAGCCGCTACGAGGGGCTGGACGAGGCCGGGCAGCTCGTCGCCGGCGGGTGGAACGGCCGGCTGGACGCCCTGACCCCGGCCGACGCCGCCCCGGCCGACCGGGTCGGCGGCAGTTACGGCGTCGGCTACCTGGCCGTCCGCCACCTCGTCGACCGGTACGGCGAGCAGCAGGTGCTCGACTTCTTCCGGGCCGTGGTGCACGACCGGCGGTCGCTGGACGACGCGTCCGAGCAGGTGCTCGACGACCAGTGGACGGCCCTGCACGACGAGTGCGTCGCCTACGTCCGGGCGACCGTCCGATGACAGCGGACCGACTCGTCGCCGGGTGGACGCGGTCCGCCCGGTAGTCCGATCGCGCCGCTCGGCGTCGTATCGACGCCGGGCTAAGGTTGGCCGGTGCGCCGCCCCGATTCGCCGCGGCCCCCCGTAGCCACGCGGCCCCGCCTGCTCACCGCCCTGCTCGCCGTCGTCGTCCTCACCGGCACCACCGCCGCCTCCTGCGGGGACGACGAGTCCACCGTCGCGCTGGCCCCGGCCGGCCGGGCCGCCGTCGCCGAGGTGATCGACGCTCCGGCCACCGTGACCGCCCGCGCCGCGGCCACCCTCACCGCACCCGCCGACGGCACCGTCAGCAGCCTGCGCGTCCAGCCCGGCCAGCGGGTCAGGCGCGGTCAGGTGCTCGCCGTGATCAGTTCCCCGTCCGCCCAGGAGCGCCTCCGGCAGGCCCGCGACGCCCTCCGGGCCGCCGAACGGGCCGGCCGGGGCGTCGGCGTGGGCGACCTGGGCACCCGCCGTCGCGGCACTGACAAGGCCGCCGACGAGGCGTTCGACGCCGCCCGGGACGCCGCCGGGAAGATCGCCGACCAGAAGGTACGGGACGCGCTGCTCGCCCAGGTGACCTCCGCGCAGCAGCAGTACGCCGCCGCGGCGCGTACCGCCGACCAGGCCGTCCGCTCGGTGCAGCGGGGGCTGGCCGGTCTCAACTCGGCGGTCGGCGCGCTGTCGGCCGCGCAACGGCTCCAGGCCCGGCAGGCGTACGACCTGGCGAAGGCGACCGTCGACGCGCTGACCCTGCGCGCCCCGATCGGGGGAGTCGTGCAGCCCGGCGGCACCCCCGCAGGCGGCGGCACCGACCTGTCCGCCCTGCTCGGCGGCGGGCAGGTGCCCGCCGGGATCGATCCGACGGCGCTCACCCCGTCCCGCGCCGGGCCGCCGCCGGGCGTGGACGACGCGGTGGTCGCCGGCGGCCGGGTCACCGCCGGCACGCCCGTGCTGACCATCGTGGACACCGGCGCGCTCGGCCTGCTCGCCGAGGTCGACGAGACCGACGTGCTGCTGGTCCGCCCCGGCCTGGTCGCCGACGTCGAACTGGACGCGGTCACCGGCGCCAGCTACGCCGCCACGGTCCGCTCGGTCGACGTGCTGCCCACCAGCTCCGCCCGGGGTGGGGTCACCTACCGGGTGCGGCTCTCGCTCGGCGCGGGCCGGCTCGGCGAGGGCGAGGTCGCACCGGCGCCCCGCCCCGGCATGAACGCCGTGGTGCACCTGCGGGTACGCGAGGCCGCCGACGCGGTCACCGTCCCCGCCTCGGCGGTCTTCTCCGCCGACGGCCGGGACGCCGTCTGGCTGGTCCGCGACGGCCGGGCGGACCGGGCGCAGGTGACGGTGGGCGTCCAGGGGCAGGACCTGGTGCAGATCCTCGACGGGGTGCAGGCCGGCGACCGCGTCGTGGTGCGCGGCACCGACCGGGTCCAGGACGGCCAGGAAGTCCGGTGAGCGCGAGGAGTGAGCCGGTCCTGCGAGCCCCGCAGTCGCGAACGAAGGCGACCCGGTGAGCGCGAGGAGTGGGCCAACGGGGGAACGGCCGTGAGCGGTCCGGCGGCGATCGAGGCGGTGGACGTCTCCCGGACGTACCAGCTCGACGGTGTCTCCGTGCCGGCGCTGCGCGGCGTCTCGCTGACCGTGGCGCCGGGGGACTACGTGGCCGTGGTCGGGCCGTCCGGCTCCGGCAAGTCGACCCTGATGCACCTGCTCGGCGGGCTGGACCAGCCCACCGGCGGTCGGCTGGTGATCGGCGGTCGGGAGGTCGGCGCCCTCTCCGCGCCGGAGCTGGCGAGGCTGCGCAACGAGACCATCGGCTTCGTCTTCCAGGCGTTCCACCTGCTGCCGCGGACGTCGGCGGTGGACAACGTGGCGCTGCCGCTGGTCTACCGCGGCGTCGGGGCCCGGCAGCGGCGCGAGCGGGCGGCCGCGATGCTCGGCCGGGTCGGCCTGGGGCACCGGCTGGACCACCGCCCCAACCAGCTCTCCGGTGGCGAGCAGCAGCGGGTGGCGATCGCCCGGGCGTTGGTCACCGACCCGACGGTGCTGCTCGCCGACGAGCCGACCGGCAACCTGGACACGGTGACCGGCCAGGCGGTGCTGGCCCTGCTGGAGCAGCTCAACGCCGAGTCCGGGGTGGCGCTGGTGATGGTGACCCACGACAACGAGGTGGCGGCCCGGGCCCGGCGGCGGATCGCGATGCGCGACGGGGTGGTGGTGTCGGACAGCCCCTCGACCGTTCATGATCGACCGGCGTCCGGGCCCGTGACGGCACCTGACACACTGGTGGCCGCTCCCAGCGCGGAGCCCCGGTCCGCGTCCGGAAGCGGCCCGGGGCGCCCGTCCGGTGGCTCCGGTGGCGCCGCCGGAGCCACCGGACGCCTTCCGCGCGATCCGGCGGCCGATCGGCGTACCCCCGAGTTGGCCGGACCGGGATCCGAGGTGGACGCCGCCGACCGGCCAGGACCGGACGCGGACCCTGCGGCCGGACCGCGACCCGGCGCGGACGCAGCGACCCGGGGCACCTCCCAGGTGGACGCGGCCGGGACGGACCGGGCGGGCGACGAGCGGGCCGGCGGGGCGTCGTGAGGCTCGCCGAGGCGTGGCGGGTGGCGCTGGACGCGCTGCGGGCCAACCGGATGCGCAGCGCGCTGACCATGCTCGGCGTGATCATCGGCGTGGCGTCCGTGGTGTTGCTGGTCGCCATCGGCACCGGTACGAAGCAGAAGGTCGAACAGCAGGTCGAAGGGCTCGGCTCCAACCTGCTGCTGGTGGTACCCGGCCGGATCGACGTGGGCACCGCGCCGGTGGTCTCCCCGCTGACCCTCGCCGACGTCGACGCGGTCTCCCGGGTGGTCGGCGATCCCAGCCGGGTCGCGGTCACCATCGCCTCCGGCGCGACGGCCCGGGCCGGCAACCGCTCCGACTTCACGACCGTGCAGGGAGTGCTGGAGACCACCCCCACGGTCTTCACCCGCTCGCTCGCCCGGGGCCGCTACCTCACCGGCGCCGACGTGGACACCAGCCGCCGGGTGGCGGTGCTCGGCGACTCGGTGGCCCGCGCGCTCTTTCCCGACCGGGATCCGCTCGGCCAGCAGGTCGCGCTCGCCGGCGTCCGGTTCCGGGTGATCGGGGTGTTCGCGCCGCTCGGGCAGAGCCTCGGCGTCGACCGGGACGACGAGGTGCACGTGCCGGTCACCGCGGCCCAGCGACTCTGGGGCACCCAGCGGGTGGACGGCATCGCGGTAAAGGCCCCGGACCGGGAGCGGATCGGCGAGCTGGGCGACCGGATCGTCGCCGAGCTGTCCCGCCGGCACCCGGACACCGAGTTCAGCGCGGTCACCCAGCAGCAGATTCTCGGCGTGCTCGGCGACATCCTCGGGGTGCTCACCGGCGTGCTCGCCGCCATCGCCGGCATCTCGCTGCTCGTCGGCGGGGTGGGTGTCTCCAACATCATGCTGGTCTCGGTGCGCGAACGGACCCGGGAGATCGGCCTGCGCAAGGCCGTCGGCGCCCGCCCCCGCGACATCGGGGTGCAGTTCCTGCTTGAGGCGGTGCTGCTCACCGCGATCGGCGGGCTGACCGGGATGGCGCTCGGCGTGGGCACCGCGCTGCTGGTGGATGCCTTGTCGCCGATCCCGGCCGCGATCACCTGGTGGTCGCTGGCGCTGGCGTTCGGGGTGTCGGCGGCGGTGGGCATCGTCTTCGGCGTGGTGCCGGCGCAGCGGGCCGGCCGGCTCGACCCGGTGGTCGCGCTGCGCGCCGAGTGAGCCCGCCCGGGTCGCCGGCGCGGGCCTCGCGGGACCGGTGCCCGACACCGGTCCCGGGAACGGGACGCTGAGCGCAGGCGGGGGCGAAACGGCAGGTCACGGTCGGGTGAACAGCGACCCGGGCATGATCAGTTGTACGAAGGGATCGCGCCGGTCACAGCGGCCCCGCTACCGTACTGGTAACACGCGCGTTGCCGGCCCGGACGGAAGCTCCGGTCGCTCGGCACGCGCCGGGCATGGGATGGGTCGGGTGAGCCATGGCCGGGTCGCAGTCCGACGGTCGGCTGTCGGATGTCAAGTTCCTCACCGTCGCCGAGGTGGCGTCGGTCATGCGGGTGTCCAAGATGACGGTCTACCGCCTGGTGCACAGCGGTGAACTCACCGCGGTCCGGGTCGGCCGGTCGTTCCGGGTGCCGGAGCACGCGGTGCACGACTATCTCCGGGGCGCGTTTCAGGAGACCGCCTGACCCGTCGCCGGGCGGTGCGCCGACTGCGACGTAACGGGCATCGACGGGGGCGCGTTGGTCCTGCTGACGCACTCCGGCTACCCTGGAGCCGATCGTGACCCTCGCCGGTGAGCCCCGACGCCACCAGGCTGGTCCGGTCCGTTGTCCGCAAGCGGTCACCGGCGCCACCGACGTGGCGCCGCTCGTCCGCCCCGCACGTTTGCATTGAAAGGCTGTCGTATGGGCTCGGTGGTCAAGAAGCGCCGCAAGCGCATGGCTAAGAAGAAGCACCGCAAGCTGCTGCGCAAGACCCGCGTCCAGCGTCGCCGTCTCGGTAAGTGACCGGGGCCGGGCCACGGCCCGGCTTCCGGCACCACTTGCCAACTGTCGACCCTCGGAGGCTCAGGTGATCAGGCCGCGGACGTCCCGGCTCGGTCCCGTCTGCCGGTCAGGGCGTACGAGATGACCCCCGGTGGCACCTCAGGTGCTCCGGGGGTCGTCGTCGTGACCGGGGTCGGCCGCTATCTCGGCGCGCACGTCGCCGCCCGGCTCGCCGCCGACCCGCGCATCGAGCGGGTGATCGGCGTCGACCCGGCCACCCCGGGCCCCGAGTTCACCGACCTGCTCGACCGGGTCGAGCGGGTCCGGCTCGACCTCGGCTCGCTCGGCGGGCTCCTCGTCGACCTGGACGTCGACGCCGTGGTGCACCTCGCCCTGGTCAGCTCGCCCGACCCCCAGCACGGCGGCCGGGCGGCGATGAAGGAGCAGAACGTCATCGGCACCATGCAGCTGCTCGCCGCCTGCCAGCGGGCGCCGCGGCTGCGCAAGCTGGTGGTCCGTTCCTCCACGGCCGCGTACGGCGCGTCCTTCCGCGACCCGGCGGTCTTCACCGAGGAGACCGAGCCGCGCGAGGTGCCGCGCGGCGGTTTCGGCCGCGACATCCTCGACATCGAGGGGTACGTCCGCGGCTTCCGCCGCCGCCGTCCCGACGTGACCGCGACCGTGCTGCGCTTCGCGCCGTTCATCGGCTCCACCGCCGACACCACGCTCACCCGTTACTTCTCCCAGCCGGTGGTGCCCACCGTCTTCGGGCGCGACCCGCGGTTGCAGTTCGTGCACTTCGACGACGCCCTGGAGGTGCTGCACCGGTCCATCGCCGAGGAGCACCCGGGCACCTACAACGTCGCCGGGCCGGGGGTGCTCTCGCTCTCCCAGGCGATCCGCCGGGCCGGCCGGGTCGCCGTGCCGGTGCTGGAGCCGGGCCTGTCCGGGGCCGCCGCGCTCGCCCGCAACCTCGGCTTCGGCCGCTACGGCCTCGACCAGGTCGACCTCTTCGTGCACGGCCGGGTGGTCGACACCAGCCGGCTGGAGCGGGAGTACGGCTTCACCCCGCGCTCCACCGCCGCCGCGTTCGACGACTTCATCCGGGCCCACCACGGCGGCGTGGTGCTCACCCGGGACAGCCTGGCCACTGCCGAACAACTGGTGCTGGAGAGCATCCGCCAGGTCCGGTCGGCCGTCCGGGAGCGCTCGTGAGCCGGTCCGAGGAGCGGCCCGACGGCCGGTACGACCTACCGCTGACCGTGGCCGGGCCGGACGTTCAGCCGGCGCGAAGCAACGGGCACCGGCGCACCACGGCCGCCGCCGCCGCCCGGGAGCCGGCGGCCCTGGCCGAGCCGGACACCTCCGCCACCGACGAGCCAATCCCGTCCGCCCGGGCGGGCGCGACCCCGTCCACCGGCAACGAGCCGGACGCCGGGACCGACGAGCTGAACACCGGGGCCCACGAGTCGGAGACCGGGGCGCGGGACCTTTCCACCCAGGGCGACGAGTCCGGGCGGATGCCGGCGGACCCGCCGGCCGGGGCGGCGGTGCCGGACCGGCCGGGGGACCACTGGGACCGTAAGGTCGCCGCCGGCCTGGCCTTCCTGCGCCGACGGCTCTCCGGCGAGTACGAGGTCGACGAGTTCGGCTTCGACCCGGACCTGACCGACTCGGTCTTCCACCCGCTGGTGCGCCTGCTCTACCGGGACTGGTTCCGCACCGAGGTCACCGGCCTGGAGAACGTGCCCGTCGACGGGGCGGGCCTGGTCGTCGGCAACCACTCCGGCACGGTGGCCCTGGACGCGCTGATCCTCGCCACCGCCCTGCACGACCAGCACCCGGCGCGCCGCTACCTGCGGCTGCTCGGCGCCGACCTGGTGTTCCGGATGCCGGTGGTCTCCGAGATCGCCCGCAAGACCGGCGGTACGGTCGCCTGCAACCCGGACGCGGAGCGGCTGCTCGGCAACGGTGAACTGGTCGGCGTCTTCCCCGAGGGCTTCAAGGGCATCGGCAAGCTCTACTCCGACCGTTACAAGCTGCAACGCTTCGGTCGGGGCGGTTTCGTCTCGGCGGCGCTGCGCACCGGCACCCCGATCGTGCCGGTCGCCATCGTCGGCGGCGAGGAGATCTACCCGATGCTCGCCGACATCAAGCCGCTCGCCCGGCTGCTGAAGCTCCCGTACTTCCCGGTCACGCCGACCTTCCCGTGGCTCGGGCCGCTGGGCATGGTGCCGCTGCCCAGCAAGTGGCTGATCGAGTTCTGCCCGCCGATCCCGACGGCGCACCTCACCGACTCCGCCGACGACCCGCTGGTCGTGTTCAACCTCGCCGACCAGGTCCGCGAAACGATCCAGCACACCCTGCACAAGCTCCTGGAACGCCGCCCCGACCCCTTCGGCCCCTGACCCCCCGGGGCCCTCGCGCCCCCTGCCGAGACGCAGTTACCGAGAAAGCGTGGCTATTCCTCCGCGAATAGCCACGCTTTCTCGGTAAGAGTGGGCGCTTCGTGGTGGGGGATCAGGGGGTGCGGCGGCGGCGGTGCAGGGCCAGGCCGGCGCTGACCGCGCCGGCGAGCAGGCCGGCGGCGGCGGTCGACGGTACGGCGATCTTGACCGCCCGCCGCCCGGTGCGGAAGTCCCGCACCTCCCAGCCCCGCTCGCGGGCCTGCCGCAGCAGCGTCCCGTCCGGGTTGATCGCGACCGCCCGCCCGACGGCGGTGAGCATCGGCAGGTCGTTGGCGGAGTCGCTGTAGGCGGCGCAGCGCGGCAGGTCCAGCCCCTCCACCGCGGCGAGCTGGGCGACCGCCTCCGCCTTGGCCGGCCCGTGCATCAGGTCGCCGACCAGCCGCCCCGTGTACGCGCCGTCGACCACCTCGGCCACCGTGCCGACCGCACCGGTCAGGCCGAGCCGGGTGGCGATCACCCGGCCGATCTCCACCGGGGCGGCACTGACCAGCCACACCCGCTCGCCGGCGTCGAGGTGCCGCTGCGCGAGCCGGCGGGTACCGGCCCAGATGCGCGGGGCCATCAGCTCGTCGAAGATCTCCTCGGCGAGGCGCTCGATCTCGTCCACCCGCCAGCCCTCGATGAAGGCCAGGGCGGCCTCCTTGGCCTGCGACATGTCCACGGCGTTCTCGGTGGCCAGCAGCCGGAACCGGGCCTGCTGCCAGGCGAACCGGGCCAGGTCCCCGGTGGTGAAGTACTTGCGGGCGGCCAGCCCGCGGGCGAACCAGTAGATCGACGCGCCCTGCATCATCGTGTTGTCCACGTCGAAGAAGGCCGCGGCGGTGGGGTCCGGCTCAGCGGGGACGGGCCGGTCGAGCTCGGCGTCGGCCCAGCCGGCGGTGTGCCCGTGGACGTCGGTGCTGACCGTGACCTTGCGGGTGCGGGCCATCCGACCTCCCTCCGTACGACGACCGCTGCACCCCTGAGCGTAGTCGGGGGTCGGTTACCGGCGGGCGTCCGAAGGTGCAACTGTGGCGTGAACGGCTCTGCCGCTCAGCGGTCGCTCGGGCAGGTCGCCGGGGCGGGGCCGAGCGCGTCGCTGCCGGCCGGCGCGGGCAGGCCGCAGGCGATGGCGGCGCGCAGCGCGTCGGAGCGCTTGCGGATCGCGTCCAGCAGGGCCAGCGAACGGCGGGTCCGGTCCCGCTCGGCGCGGCTGGCCCCGTCGAGCAGTCCACCGACCGCCTTGCGCTGCCCGGTCACGAAGGTGTTCACCGCATCCAGCCCGGCCGGGTCGGAGCGCTGGGCGGCGGTGGTGGTGAGCAGCCGTACGCCCTGGCGGGTGTCGGCGTCCATGTCGTCCAGCACCGCGCTGAACCCGGCCAGGTCGCCGCGGAGCATGCCGGCTTCGTCCAGCCGGGTACGGGCGAAGTCGAGGAAGAGCTGGCCCCGGCTGAGGTCGGAGCTGGTCAGGGCGAGCTGGGCGCGTTCGGTGGAGCGCTTCATGCCGTACAGCGCGTCGCCGGGGACCGCGTCCTCGCTGGCGGCGGAGATGCCCGACACGGCGACGGCGCCGGCGGCGATGCCGACCAGGATGGCGCCCCGGGCGCGGATCTGGCGGGCGGTCACCGCGCCCAGCAGCGAGCCACGCGAAGCCGCCTCGGTCGTGCGGGCGGGCGTGGTCGCGGTCGCCGCGCCCATGCCCTCCCGCTCCACGGTCGCCACCAGCATGGCCCGGAGCCCGGTGCGGAACTCGGCGTCCACCTCGGCGTCCGGCCGCGCGGCGACGAGTCGCTGACCGACCGCCACCAGGGCGGTGAGCCGGTCGTCGGCACGGGACCGGACATGGTGACGCCGGCCGCCGTTCGCCTCGTCGAGAAGCTGGGCGAAACGTGCGGCCCGACGACGGGAGAAGAGGTCACTGTCCACCGCAGGCACCCCCTCTCGCTGGTCACGGCCGCCTCGGCCGCGGTGGTTCCCAGCGACCGGCGGCGGCGTACACCGACGGACGAAGGTGTTGGCCGGCCGCGCTGCTCCGGACCGGGTGGTCCGGGGGCGCCGGGGCAACCACCGGTCGCACCCGGAGAAACGGTCCGCGACGGGCACGGGTTACGGGCCGGCCGCTGCCGAAATCACGAAGAGTGATCGTCGTCGCAGGGGCTCAGGGCTGGAAACCGTCCGGGAGCAGGCGGGCCAGGGCGCGGACGGCGCGATATTGCAGTGCCTTGATCGCGCCCTCGTTCTTGCCCATCGCGCGGGCCGTCTCGGCAACTGAGAAACCCTGGAGGAAGCGGAGCACGATGCACTCCTGCTGCTCCGGGTTGAGCTGCTTGACGGCGGTGAGCAGCGCGACGTTGGTGATGTGCTCGACCACCGCCGCCTCGGGGCTGCCCTCCGGGCCCCGGTCCTCCCGGTCGGCGTCGAGCACGTCGCCGGTGGTGACCTCCAACCGGTAGCGGCCGGACTTGAAGTGGTCCGCCACCAGGTTGCGGGCGATGGTGACCAGCCAGGCGCCGAGGTCGCGGCCCTGCCAGGTGAAGCTGCCGATCCGCTTGAGGGCCCGCAGGAAGGTGTCCGAGGTGAGGTCCTCGGCCAGTTGGCGGTTGCCGACCCGGAAGTAGACGAAGCGGAAGACGGTGTCGACGTACCGGTCGTAGATCAGGCCGAACGCCTCGGCCTCGCCGGCCTGCGCGCGCTCCACCAGCGCCCAGACCTCGGTGGCCGGGTCGGACGGGTCGGGCCGGCTGGGGAACCCGGTCGCCGGTGTCGTGGCCGCCGGCACGGCGGGCAGCACGGCGGTGTCGGCGGCGGGCACCGCCGGCAGCACGGCGGTCTCGGCGCCGGACGGGTCGGCCACCGCCGGCGGCTCGCCGACCCGCCGGCTCTGCGCCGGCATGGTCGGCCGGGCCGGCGACGCGACCCGGCCGCCGGCCGATTTCGCGTTCCCACCGGGTACGGCAGGCCGGGCCGGGGCCTCGTTGTGCCGGTTGCGCCGATCGGAGCCGTGCCCCGGATCCAGCCGCTCGTTGGGCGACGTCCGGGGTGTCGGGCCGGTCAGGCCGGCGGGTCGCTCCGCGTAGCCGAAGGTGGTCACCGCGCCTCCCCGGTCCGCGCGCCGGCCGGCCGGGCGGTGCGGCGACGGGTCGCCGCAGCGTCCGGTCCGCCCCGGGCGGGCAGGGTCGCACAGGGGTGTGCCGACGTGCGGCAGATCCCCCTGAGGTGCTGGTCCAATGCGCTCACAGGCACGGGGGCCTCCTCGGGCTGAGGGGTGTCGACTCACGGCAAATGGGGTGAGCCGACCCGAGTGATGATAGGGCCAACGTCACCCGCGCGTGGCAAGTCCGTTACACAGGGCCAAAGTATTTCCCGCCCCGTCGCACAGATGGCGGACCGGTTGTCCGTCGTGTGCGGTTGACTTTCACGTCGTGCCTTGATCCCGAGTGAAAAGTCCAGGTCGGAGCGGAAGTGAACCGCCTTCGGCGTGTCGGCGTGTCGCCGGAAGGGCGGCGTGCCCCCGGCGCAAGCATGGTCCCTCCGGGACTGCTGTGCCAGACTCAGCGACCGTGCAGGACGCCGCCGACAGCTCCGCGCCCGAACTCGCCGACCGGCTCCGCCGGGCGGCCGCCGACCACGGCGACCGACCCGCGCTGCACTGGCGCGAGCAGACCCTGACCTGGTCCGAACTGGACGCCCGGGTGAGCGCCGTGGCCCGGGCCCTGGCCGCCGCCGGGCCGGCCGCGCCGACCGACCCGCCGGCCCGGGTGGCGATCGCGTTGCCGAACACGCCGGACTTCGTGGTCGCCTACCTCGCCACGCTGCGCGCCGGGCTGGTCGCGGTGCCGGTCAACCCCGGCCTCACCGCCCGCGAGCTGCGGCACGTGCTCGCCGACTCCGGCGCGACGCTGCTCTGCGGCACCGAGGCCGTCCGGGACCGGGTGGCCGGTCTCGAGCTGCCGGCGCTCACCGCCGTGCACACCACCCTGCCCGAGGAGGCCGGGGAGCCGCCGGCGCGAGCCGGCGGCGACCTCGCGGTGCTGCTCTACACCTCGGGCACCGAGGGGCAGCCCAAGGGCGCGATGCTGCCGCACCGGGCGCTGGCCGCCAATCAGGACCAGGTGGGCCGGATCTCCCCGCCGGTGGTCGGGCCCGGGGACACCGTGCTGCTCGCGTTGCCGCTGTTCCACGCGTACGGGTTGAACACGGGGCTGGGCGCGGTGATCCACCACGGCGCTACCGGGGTGCTGGTCGACGAGCTCGGCCCCGGCTGCGCGCTCGACGAGATCGCCCGGCACCGGGTCAGCGTGCTGGTCGGCGTAGCGTCGATGTTCCTGGCCTGGTCCACGGCGGACGCCGACGCGGTCGTCGCGGCGATGGCGTCGGTGCGGGTCGCGGTCTGCGGCGCGGCGCCGCTGGACCCGGCCGCCGCGGCGCGCTTCACCGAGGTCACCGGGCATCCGGTGCACGTCGGGTACGGCCTGACCGAGACCGCGCCGGTGCTCACCACCACCCTGGTCGGCGGCGAGCCGAAGCCCGGCTCGATCGGCCGGCCGCTGCCCGGCGTCGAGCTGCGCCTGGTCGGCGGCGACGGGACCGACCTGTGGCGCGACGGCGTCGCCGAGCCGGACGACGACCCCGACGACGACCCGTGGCTCGCCGACTCCTCGCCCGGCACCGACCCCGGCCAGATCGTGGTCCGCGGGGCGAACCTGTTCGCCGGCTACTGGCCGGACGGCCGGGGCGGCCCGGACGCGGACGGCTGGTGGGCCACCGGCGACGTCGCCGACGCCGACGACGACGGCGACCTCTTCCTGGTCGACCGGCTGGGCGAGCTGATCCTGGTCAACGGCTTCAACGTCTACCCGCGCGAGGTCGAGCTGGTGCTCGAGGCGCACCCGGGGGTGGCCGGCTCGGCCGTCCTGGGTGTGCCGCACCCGCGTACGGGTGAGACTGTGCGGGCGTACGTGGTGCCGGCGCCGGGGCGTCCGGTCACCGGCGAGGAGCTGCTCGCCCACTGCGCGCGTAACCTGGCCCGGTTCAAGTGCCCGACCGCCGTCGAGTTCGTCGACGAACTGCCGTACTCGGTGATCGGGAAGGTACGCAAGACCCAGCTGCGGTCGGCGCCGTCCCCGGCGACGCCGCCCCGGCCCCGACGCACGGAGGTCCCCGATGTCCAGTGACGCCCGGCTCACCCTGATCACCCGGCCCGGCTGCCACCTCTGCGAGGACGCCAAGGCCGCGCTGGACCGGGTGGTGGCGGTCACCGGCGACAAGTGGGTGGAGAAGGACGTCACCGGCGACGTCGAGGCGGAGCGGGACTACGGGGACCGGCTGCCGGTCGTGCTGCTCGACGGCAAGGAGCACGGCTACTGGCGGGTCGAGGAGGATCGGCTGCTGCGGGACCTGACCACGCCGCAGCTCTGAGGAGACCCTTAGGCTGCTGCGATGATCCCTGCGCGCGACCACCTGGTGTGGGACTGGAACGGCACCCTGCTCGACGACCTCAGCCTGGTGGTGCAGGCCACCAACGTGGCCTTCGCCAGCGCCGGCGGCCCGTCGGTGACCGCGGACGAGCACCGGGTGCGGTTCCGCCGGCCGATCGTCGACTACTACGCCGAGATGCTGGGCCGGGCGATCGACGCGGAGGCGTTCGGCGCGCTCGACCGGATCTTCCACGACGCGTACCGGGCCGGGCTGACCAGCTGCGCGCTGGCCGACGACGCGCTGGCGGCCATCGCCGCCTGGCCGGGCAGCCAGTCACTGTTGTCGATGTGGTTCCACGACGAGCTGGTGCCGACCGTGCACACCTACGGCCTGACCCCGCACTTCGCCCGGGTGGACGGGCTGCGCGCCACGGTCGGCGGCGGCCACAAGGCGGAGTGGCTGGAGAAGCACCTGGCCGAGCTGGGGCTGGCCGGCGAGTCGGTGGTGCTGATCGGCGATTCGGTCGACGACGCGCACGCCGCCGAGAGCGTCGGCGCCCGCTGCGTCCTCTACACCGGTGGCCTCTCCGACCCCGCCGCCCTGCGCGCCACCCCCCACCCCACCGCGGACACCCTCACCGAGGCGGTGACCCTGGCCACCCGCCTTCCCTGACCCTGGCCCCCGCCGCCGGGCGGGTCAGGCGCGGAGGTGGGCGAGGACGGCCAGGACCCGGCGGTGGTGGTCGGTGTCCGGCGGCAGGTGGAGCTTGGTGAAGATGTTGCGTACGTGCTTCTCCACCGCGCCGTCCGTGACCACCAGGGATTTCGCGATGGCGGCGTTGGAGCGGCCCTCGGCCATCAGCGCCAGCACCTCCCGCTCGCGCGGGGTCAGCTCGCCCAGCGGGTCGTCCCGGCGGCGCCGGACCAGCAGTTGGCCGACGACCTCCGGGTCGAGCACGGTGCCGCCGGCGGCCACCCGGGCCAGCGCGTCGAGGAACTCGTCGATCGCGGCCACCCGCTCCTTGAGCAGGTAGCCGATCCCGCCGCCGCCCCCGCCCGCGGTGGACAGCAGGTCGTCGGCGTACGACACCTCGACGTACTGGGAGAGCACCAGGATCGGCGTACGCGGGACCAGCTCGCGGGCCCGGACGGCCGCGCGCAGCCCCTCGTCGGTGTGGGTGGGTGGCATCCGCACGTCGACGATCGAGACGTCCGGCCGGTGCGCCACCACCGCCTCCACCAGCGCCTCACCGTCCCCGACGGCGGCCACCACCTCGTGTCCCTGCTCGGTGAGCAGCCGGACCAGGCCCTCCCGGAGCAGTACGGCGTCGTCGGCGATCAGTACTCGCATGCCGGTGTCTACCACGTTCGGACGGTTGCCGGGGTCACAGCGGCAGCACGGCCCGCACGATGGTCGGCCCACCGACCGGGCTGTCCACCCGGAGCACGCCGCCGGCGGCGCGTACCCGGTCGGCGATGCCGGCGAGGCCGTGCCCCTTCGCCACGTGCGCACCACCGGCCCCGTCGTCACTGACGGTGACGTCGAGCTGGTCGTCGCGGCGCTGCACGGTCACCGCGCAGCCGGTCGCGCCGCTGTGCTTGGCCACGTTGGTCAGCGCCTCGGCGACCACGAAGTAGGCGGTGCTCTCCACCAGCGGGTCGAGCCGGCCCTTGGGGTTGCCCAGCCGGTCGTCGAGGGTCAGGTCGACCGGCACCAGGCTGCGGCCGGCCAGGGCGGCCACCGCGCTGGGCAGGCCCCGGTCGACCAGCACCGGCGGCGCGATGCCCCGGGAGAGCGCCCGCAGCTCGGCCAGGGTGTCCCGGGTCTGGGCGATCGCCTCGTCCAGGGTCCGGGCGGCGGCCTGCGGGTCGGTGGCGAGCTGCTGCCGGGCCCGGCTCAGGTCCATCGCCAGCCGGACCAGTCGCTGCTGGGGGCCGTCGTGGATGTCCCGCTCCAGCCGGCGCAGGGCCGCCGCCTCGGCCGACACCGCCGCCCGCTTCTGCTCCTCCAGCACGGTGATCCGGTCGCGCATCTCGGCCACGCCGGTGAGCAGGCCGCGCGCGAAGCCGGCCTGGAGCAGCGCGCAGCCGCGGACCACGATCGGCAGGGTGAGCAGGAAGATCAGGCCGATCGCGGTGTTCAGGCCGATCCGGGCCACCGGCCCGTCGCCGAGACCGAGCAGGTCGGCGAGGCTGCGGTCGTCCGGGCCGTAGGGGAGGGCCCAGTCGTACGCGGGGTAGAGGGTGCCGGCGAGCGCGACGACCCACCAGGCGACGGTGATGGCGAACGTGACGACCGCCACCACCGACCGGGCGATGCCGTGGGCCAGGTCGAGCCAGGACTGCCCGTCCCGGATCGGGGTGAAGATCCGCCGCCAGGCGCCGGCCGCCGGTGGCGGGGTCAGGTAGCGGGGCCGGATCCGGGGCATCCGGAGCACCGTGGGCAGCCGCAGCCGCTCCACGTCGGCCAGGCCGCGCGCGGTGTAGAGCGTGCCGGTCATGATCGGCAGGCCCACCACCAGCACCGCCAGCCCGACGCCGAGAGCGAGGCCGGCCGTCAGCACCACCAGGCCGAACAGCGCCAGGGGGAGGCCGAGCAGGACGTACCCGGTGTCGCGCATCAGCTGGCGGCTCACGCTCGGTACCGGCGTGACCGCGGTGGCGGTGGTCATGCTCCGAGGCTAGGGACGCCGGGCCCGGAATGCCCAGCCGGCGGGCTGCCCCGTTCGAGGTCGGGTTGGCCCTACCGCCGGCCGGCACCGCACGCCGGGCCCGGCGTGCGGTGCCGGGTGGAACCGGCTCCGGCGCTGGTGAGGGGTACGCCACGCGCCCGCCCGGCCTTGTGTGATTGGTCAGAGAAGTCGGGATTGAGCAATAATCGCCGTGCGGCGCCGGCCAAGGCCGCCGGATCGATCTTGCGGAATGGAGGGCCTGGTGGCGGGGCGTCGCGAGTCAGCAAGATCGCGATTTGTGCACGTCTTCACAAGCGCCTACTCTGTAGTTCCGACGCGCCCCGCTAGCACGGCCGGCACTCTCGGTCGCGAGCGGGGGTCCCGAAATGGCCGGGCACCGGAGTTGGCCGAGGATCGCACCGCACGGAGTCTCATGAGTCAGCACCGTCACCCTGGCGCGCCCGGCCGCGCCGGTGCCGTACCGGCGCTCCCGGATCTTCCGGAGGCGACCGTCGCGCGGCTCCCCGAGTACCTCCGCGCGCTGCACAACCTCGCCGAGAGCGGTCACGAGACCGTCTCCAGCGAGGGGCTGGCCAGCGCCGCCGGGGTCAACTCGGCCAAGCTCCGCAAGGACCTCTCCCACCTCGGCTCGTACGGCACCCGGGGCGTCGGCTACGACCTCACGCTGCTGATCGAGCAGATCGAGTACGTGCTCGGGCTCACCCAGTGCCGGGCCGTCGCCCTGGTCGGAGTGGGTAATCTCGGTCACGCCCTGGCCGGCTACGACGGCTTCGCCAGCCGGGGCTTCCGGATCGCCGCGCTCTTCGACGCGGATCCGTCCCGGGTCGGCGAGGTGATCAACGGCCTGGTCGTGCAGCACGTCGACGACCTCGCCCGGGTGGCCGCCGAGGAGTTGATCTCGATCGGCGTGATCGCCACCCCGGCCTCGGCCGCCCAGCCGGTCGCCGACCAACTCGTCGCCGTCGGCGTGACGAGCATCCTGAACTTCGCGCCGTGCGTACTCTCGGTGCCGGAGGGGGTCGACGTGCGCAAGGTCGACCTCGCCATCGAGCTGCAGATCCTGTCCTTCCACGAGCACCGCAAGGCGTCGCTGACCGCGCTCCCCGCCACCGGCGGGTCCGCCCTCACCGCTCTGCCCGGCGGGCTCGCGGCCACCGACACCCAGGAGGCGATCGGCACGTGAAACTGCTCGTCGTCGGCGCGTCCTACCGCACCGCCCCCGTTGCCACCCTGGAACAGCTGGCGGTCGCCCCCGCTGAGCTCACCCGCACGCTGGACCGCCTGGTCGCCCAGCCGTACGTCGCCGAGGCGGTGCTGGTCTCCACCTGCAACCGGGTGGAGGTCTACGCCGCCGTGTCCGGTTTCCACGGCGGCCTCGGCGACATCTGCGCCGTCCTCGCCGAGCAGGCCGGCGCCCCGCCGGCGGCGCTGGCCAACCACCTCTACGTGCACTACGACGCCGCCGCGGTCGACCACGTCTTCCGGGTCGCCGCCGGGCTGGACTCGATGGTGGTCGGCGAGGCGCAGATCCTCGGCCAGCTGCGCGACGCGTACCACTGGGCCACCGGGGCCGACTCGGCCGGGCGGCTGCTGCACGAGCTGATGCAGCAGGCGCTGCGGGTGGGCAAGCGGGCGCACGCCGAGACGAACATCGACCGCGCCGGGCAGAGCGTGGTCACCGCCGCGCTGGACCTGGCGGCCGATCACCTCGACGGTGACCTCGCCGGCCGCCCCGCCATGGTGGTCGGCGCGGGGGCGATGGGCGCGCTGGGCGTGGCGACGCTGTCCCGGCTGGGCGCCGGGCCGGTCACCGTCACCAACCGGGGGGCCGACCGGGCGGTACGCCTGGCCGAGTCGTACGCGGCGAACGCCGTGCCGATGGCCGAGCTCGTCGACGCGCTCTCCACAGTGGACATCGTAGTGGCCGCCACCGCGGCCACGGAGCCGGTCCTCACCCTCGACCGGGTCACCCGGGCGCTGGCCGGCCGCGACGCCGAGCGGGGCCCGCTGGTCCTGCTCGACCTGGCCGTGCCGCGCGACGTCGAGCCCGGGGTGGCCGAGCTGCCCGGCGTCGAGGTGATCGACATCGACCGGATGGCCGGGTTGCTCGCCGACGGTCCGGCCGCCGCCGACGCCGCCGAGGTCGCCCGGATCGTCGCGGGCGAGGTCGAGTCGTTCCTGAGCTGGCTGCGCGGGGCCGACGTGGCGCCCACCGTGGCCGCGCTGCGGGGCCGCGCCGACGACGTGGTCACCGCCGAGCTGCGCCGGCTCGCCCAGCGCCGCCCCGACCTCGACGACGACCAGCGCGCCGAGGTCGCCCGGACGGTGCACCGGGTGGTGCAGCGGCTGCTGCACCAGCCCACCGTGCGGGTCCGCCAGCTCGCCGCCGAGCCCGGCGGCGACCAGTACGCCGCCCTGCTGCGGGAGCTGTTCGACCTCCAGGTGCCGCAGACCTCGCCGGTCGACACCGTTCCCGACGTCGTCGAGAACGCCGACGGCCGGCCCTGGATCGACGTCGTCGACGTCCCGCCCACCGGAGGTGAGCGATGAGCACGCCCCTGCGCCTCGGTACCCGGGGCAGCGCCCTGGCGATGGCCCAGTCCGGCCACGTCGCCGAGGCCCTGACCGCGGCCACCGGCCGCGAGGTCGAGCTGGTCGAGGTGGTCACCGCCGGTGACCGCTCGGCGGCCCCGGTGCACCGGCTCGGCGTCGGCGTCTTCGTCTCCGCCCTGCGCGACGCGCTGACCGCCGGCGTCATCGACCTCGCGGTGCACTCGTACAAGGATCTGCCCACCGCCGCGGCGGCCGGGCTGCACATCGCGGCGGTGCCGCCCCGGCAGGACCCGCGCGACGCGCTGGTCGCCACGGGCGGTCGTACCCTCGCCGAGCTGCCGCCGGGCGCCGTGGTCGGCACCGGCGCGCTGCGCCGGATCGCCCAGCTGCACGCCCTAGGGCTGCAGCTGGAGGTCACCCCGATCCGGGGCAACGTGGACAGCCGCCTGCGGCGGGTGCTCGGCCCGGAGGCCGACCTCGACGCCGTCGTCCTGGCCCGGGCCGGCCTGGCCCGGCTGGGCCGGACCGACGTGATCACCGAAACGCTCGACCCGATGCTGATGCTGCCCGCGCCCGCCCAGGGCGCGCTGGCGGTGGAGTGCCGGGCCGACGACCATGACCTGGTCGAGCTGCTCGCGGTGCTCGACCACGCACCGTCCCGGGCCGCGGTCACCGCGGAACGGGCGTTCCTGGCCACCCTGGAGGCCGGCTGCTCCGCCCCGGTCGCCGCCTACGCCGAACTCGCCGAGGGCGACGCCGGTGAAGAGATCTACCTGCGCGGGGCGGTGATCAGCCCGGACGGCACCCGAGACCTCCGGCTGTCCCGCACCGGTACGCCCGCCGACGCGGCGGAGATCGGCAAGGCACTCGCCGCCGAACTCCTCGAACTCGGCGCCGACTCGATCCTCGGCCACGAAGGACACACCGGCCCGGGGACCCAGCAATTTGGGAGCACAGAATGACCCGCACCCGTAAGCCCGTAGGCCGGATCGCGTTCGTCGGGGCCGGCCCCGGCGACCCGGGCCTGCTGACCCGCCGGGCGCACGACGCCCTGGTCGACGCCGACCAGGTGGTGTACGACCGGGGGGTCCCCGAGTCGCTGCTCGACGCCGTCCGCGCCCAGGCCAGGTCCGACGCCCAGTTCACGCCCGCCGAGGGGGCGCCGGGCGACGTGGCCAAGGTGCTCATCTCCGCCGCCCGGTCCGGGCTGAACGCGGTGCACCTGGTCGCCGGTGACCCGTTCGGCCACGACTCGGTGGTCAAGGAGGTGCAGGCGGTGGCGCGTACCGCCGCGCACTTCGAGGTGGTCCCGGGGGTCGGCCAGGCCGAGGGTGTCGCCACGTACGCCGGTGTTCCGCTGCCGGGCGTGCGCACCGCCGCCGACGTCGAGGACGTCAGCACGCTGGACTTCGACGCGCTGGCCGCGGCCGTCGGCCGGGGCTCGCTGGCCCTCGCGGTCGACGCGGGTGACCTCGCCGCCATCCGGGACGGCCTGCTGGCCGCCGGGGTGGACGGCACCACCGGCGTCGGGGTGACCGGCGACGGCACCGGCGAGACGCAGTACACCACCACGTCGACCGTGGACTCCTTCGTCGCGGCGGCGCTCGGCTTCACCGGCCGGGTGGTGCTGACCGTCGGCGAGGGCGTCGCCCAGCGCGACAAGCTGAGCTGGTGGGAGAACCGCCCGCTGTACGGCTGGAAGGTGCTGGTGCCCCGCACCAAGGAGCAGGCCGGTGTGATGAGCGCCCGGCTGCGCGCGTACGGGGCGATCCCGTGCGAGGTGCCGACCATCGCGGTCGAGCCGCCGCGCACCCCGGCCCAGATGGAGCGGGCGGTCAAGGGCCTGGTCGACGGCCGGTACGCCTGGGTGATCTTCACCTCGGTCAACGCCGTCCGGGCGGTCTGGGAGAAGTTCGCCGAGCACGGCCTGGACGCCCGCCACTTCGGCGGCGTCAAGATCGCCTGCATCGGCGAGGCAACCGCCGACGCGGTGCGCGCCTTCGGCATCCAGCCGGAGCTGGTCCCGTCCGGCGAGCAGTCCTCCGAGGGGCTGCTGGCCGAGTTCTCGCCGCACGACGAGATCCTCGACCCGGTGGGCCGGGTGCTGCTGCCGCGCGCCGACATCGCCACCGAGACGCTCGCCGCCGGGCTCACCGAGCGCGGCTGGGAGGTCGACGACGTGACCGCGTACCGGACCGTCCGGGCCGCCCCGCCGCCCGCCGAGATCCGGGACGCGATCAAGTCGGGCGGGTTCGACGCGGTGCTCTTCACCTCGTCCTCCACCGTCCGGAACCTGGTCGGTATCGCCGGGAAGCCGCACGCGCGTACCGTTGTTGCAGTTATCGGGCCCAAGACGGCGGAGACGGCGACGGAGTTCGGCCTGCGGGTCGACGTGCAGCCTGCGCACGCCTCGGTGCCCGACCTGGTGGAGGCGCTCGCCGCCTACGCCGTCGAGTTGCGCGAGAAGCTGGCCGCCATGCCGGCCAAGCAGCGCCGCGGCTCGAAGGTGCAGGGGCCGACCGCCCTGAGGTTCCGCTGACAGGAGGCTCCCGTGCCGTACCCCGAGATCCGGCCCCGCCGGCTGCGCCGTAACGCGGCCGTGCGGCGGCTGGTCTCCGAGACCCGCGTCGACCCGGCCGAGCTGGTCGTGCCGATGTTCGTCAAGGAGGGGCTGACCGAGCCGCGGGCCATCGCGTCGCTCCCGGGGGTGCTCCAGCACTCCCGGGACTCGCTGCGCAAGGCCGCCGTCGAGGCGGTCCAGGCCGGCGTGGGCGGGATCATGCTCTTCGGGGTGCCGGCCTCGAGGGACGCGACCGGCTCCGGCGGCATCGACCCGGACGGCATCCTCAACGTCGCCATCCGAGACGTCGTCTCCGAGGTGGGCGACGCCACCGTGGTGATGAGCGACCTCTGTCTGGACGAGTTCACCTCGCACGGGCACTGCGGGCTGCTCACCCCGGACGGCGGCGTCGACAACGACGCCACCCTGGCCGCGTACGCCGAGATGGCGGTGGCCCAGGCCGCCGCCGGGGTCGGCGTGGTCGGGCCGTCCGGGATGATGGACGGCCAGGTCGGCGTGGTCCGCCGGGCGCTCGACGCCGCCGGTCACCAGGACATCGCGGTGCTGGCGTACGCGGTGAAGTACGCCTCGGCCTTCTACGGTCCGTTCCGCGACGCCGTCGAGTCGGCGCTGGAGGGCGACCGCCGCACCTACCAGCAGGACCCGGCCAACCTGCGGGAGTCGCTGCGCGAGGTCGAGCTGGACGTCGCCGAGGGCGCCGACATGGTGATGGTCAAGCCGGCGCTGCCCTACCTCGACGTGGTCGCGGCGGTCCGGGCCGCGGTGGACGTCCCGGTCGCCGCCTACCAGGTCTCCGGCGAGTACGCGATGGTCGAGGCGGCCGCCGCGAACGGCTGGATCGACCGGGAGCGGGTGATCCTGGAGACGCTCACCTCGATCCGCCGGGCGGGCGCGCAGATCATCCTCACCTACTGGGCGGTCGAGGCCGCCCAGCTGCTCCGCCAGCGCTACTGAGCGGTGGCGGAGACGATCCGCATCACCTCGGGCACCTGGTAGACCCGGTCGGCGCCGGGCGGCAGCTGCACCCACACGGCGCGCGCCGTCCGGTCGTCGTCCCAGGCTAGGCCGTACACCGTACCCGCGGTCGCCGGGTTCCGGGTGACCGTGCCGACCGGCACGTCGGCGAGCTGCTTTCCGGTGGCGACGTCCCAGATCCCGAGTCTCTGCTCCCGGATGTCGGCAGACGTCCGGTGGACGGCGGCGAGGCTCCTGCCGTCCGGGGAGAGCACGAACTGGCAGCCCGGTCCGGTCTCCACCCGGCCACGCCGCTCCCGGCCGGCCAGGTCGTACACGTCGATCAGGCAGACCGTCCGGGTGGCCTCGCTACGGACCGCCACCCGGCCGCCCGTCAACCGGGCGTCCGGGCCGAGCAGGTCCGACCCGATCACCGAGGAGCGGAGCACCACCTTCTCCACGCCGGTCGACAGGTCGCGGGCCACCAGCCCGGCCGGCCGCACCAGGTAGACCGTCCGGTCATCCGCGCCGACGACCCCGACGCGCTCCCGGGGAGCCTGGAGGTGCCACCGGCGTTCCCTGCCGCCCGGCTCCACCAGCACCAGGTCGATGGCGACCTTGTCGGTGTTCGCGCCGGCCGACCGCGGCCTGGCGACGCCCCGGCGCACCAGGCCGACCAGCCGGCCGTCCGGTAGCGCCGCGCCGAGTTCGAACCCCTCCGGTACCCGGTACGGCACCACCGACCCGTCCGGGCGCACCTCGGCCGCCGGGACCGCGGCCACGCCGACCCCCGGTCGGTCCGTACCGTCCGGGACGAACCACTCGGGCCCGTCGATCACGAGCCGCTGTGCCACCCGGTCCGGCGCCGGCGCGGGGGAGGAGGCGCCGGCCACGGGGGGCGGTCCGTCCGCCGGGGCGCCCGCCCGGCCGTGCAGCAGGGGCACCGCACCGCCGGTCAGCGCCACCAATGCCACGAGCCCGCCGGTCAGCACGGCCCGCCGACGGCGCCGCCGGGCCTGCCAGCGCCTGCGCACCGTGGCCAGGTCACCCGGGTACGCGGGCGTGGTGGCGGCGGCGCGGTGCACCAGCTCCGCCAGGGGCTCGGGTACGACGTCCATCGTCACTCCTTCTCGGCCAGCGCGGCTCGCAGTTCGGCCAGCCCCCGCGACAGCCGGCTCTTGACCGTCCCCTCGCTGAGGTCGAGCACCGTCGCCGTCTCGGCGGTGGAGAGATCCAGCAGAACCCGGCAGACGATGACGGTCCGCTGTGTGGTGGGCAGCCGGTCCAGCGCCGTACGGGCGGCCAGCGCGGCCGGGTCCGGGGCCGCGACGGCGGGATGGCGCTCGTCGGCCAGCGGGGGCCGTTCCCGGCGTACCTTGCGCCACCACGAGGTGGCCCAGTTCAGTCCCACCCGGAAGACCCATCCGGGTGGGTTGTCCAGCCGGCTGACCCGGTCCCAGCGGGCGTACGCCCGGACCATGGCTTCATCGGTGGCCTCCCGGGCCAGCCCGGGGTCGCCCAGCGCCATGGCGAGCGCCCGGTGGACCCGGTCGACGTGCCCGGCGTAGAACCGGTCGAACGGCAGCCCGGGCGGCTCGTCGGTCGGGTCTGCGACCACCTGGCCGGGTGCGCCGAGGGTCACGGTCGGAGGGTCTGCCATGTCAGGTACACGCCGTGCCCTCCCGTTCGGTTCCCCCGGATCCCTCCCAGATACGGCGACGGCCCGTGCGTCGAACGTCAGTCGTCGTTCGTGATGGTGCCCACCGCCAGCGGGTCGGCCAGCCGCAGGTTCAGCGGGCCGGCGACCGCGAAGGCGATCTTCTCGTCCGCCTCGACCTTCCGGTCACCCCGGACGGTCACCGGGAAGGCCAGCGAGGTCTGCCCGGCGGGCAGGACCCGGCAGCCGACGTACGGGTCGAAGTCCGAACCGGCCGAGGCGGTCAGGCCGACCGCGGCGGCGCAGAGCGTCGTCGGCGCAGACAGCGGGCGGGAGACGGTGACCTGGAAGGTCAGGATGCTGTCACCCTTGTCGCCCTCGGTCACCGACGCGTCGGCCACCCGCAGCGACGGCTGCGCGCGGAACCGGGCGACCGACGGGTCGTGGTCGCTCGCGCCACGTGACCCGTCGCCGCTGACGTCGGACGGCCAGTCGGCGTTGACGTGCGCCGTCCGCACCTGCACCAGGTCGGCGTGGAGCGCGTCGTTGACGAAGATGCTGTCCAGCGTCTGCGCCTGCCCGCTGAAGTTGTACGAGTACGCCGCCGCCGGCACGTCCGCGACCAGGTCGTCCCAGAGGTTGTGCAGGCCGGCCTCGTAGAGCGGGGCGAGCTGGTCCGACGGGGTCGGGTTCGCCGCGGTGGCGATCGGGTCGTCCGGGCGGGGGAAGACATTCATGTCGCCGCCGTAGACCACCCGGGCATGCGGGTCCGACTCCTCGATCGCGGTGACGATCGCGGCACCGTACGTCGCCTGCTCGGTCCGCTGCCCGACCCTGGTGTCCGGGCCGGACGAGTAGTGGTTGCTCAGCGCGTACAGCAGGTAGGACTCCGAGCCGTCCGGCGTCGCCCTCACCACGAACTTGCCCAGCTGGGGCGCGCGGGTGAAGACGTTGTCGCCGTCCTTGCCCGTCGAGGTGTCCGTGTCGGCGGGCAGCTGCGCGTTGAGCGCCTTCGGGTTCTGCACATCCGCGTTGGACGGCAGCCCCGTCGACCGGTACTCCACCGTCGGCGTGGCGCCGAGCAGCGGATCGGCGGCGGTCGCCTCGGCCAGCGCGAGCCGGTCGGTGCGGTAGAGGAACGCGGAGGTGATGCCCCGGGCGTCCGCGCCGGTCCGGTCGTACGCGGCGGCGTAGGCCGGGCCACCGGCGGCCGCGATCGTCAGCGCCAGGTCCTGGAGGGTGTCCGGAGCGCCGTCGGCGTCGTTGGTGTCGCCGCAGACCAACTCGGTGCCGGAGACCGTGCAGATGTCCTGGTCCTCGGCCTCCTGCACCAGGATCAGGTCCGGGGAGTGCAGGTCGGTGCGGATCTGGTCGGCGAGCGCGGCCAGGTGCTCCCGGTAGTCGGCCTCGTCGGCCGGCACGTAGTCGAACGGCGGCCGGACCCCGGTGCAGCCGGGGTTGCCGGTGAAGTCGCAGCCGTCGAACGGGTCGTCCCGGAAGTCGTACAGGTTCTCCACGTTGTAGGTCGAGACGGCGACCTCACGGTTGCGGTCGGCCGGCTGCGGCGGGTTGTTCGCCGACGGGTCGGCGCCCGCGGTGAGGGAGAGCGACTCCGGCTGCACGGTGAACTTGCTGAAGCCGTAGGAGACCGCGCCGAACGCGTCCGTGGCGAGGGTGTCGAAGGTGCGGGCCGGCGGCAGCAGCGCGGCCGAGTCGCCGGCCGTCGCCTTGACCCCGCCCGCGCCCAGCAGGACGCGCTGGTTGTTGCCGTTGTCGAAGAGGGTGCCCGGGATGTCGTCCAGCGGGTGGGCGTCCCGGAACACCCGGCGGGCGTACGGGTCGGTCCGCTTCATGATCGGGTCCTCGCGGTCCACCACGTAGATCTCCGAGTCCGCGGTGGAGGCGAAGATGTGCCGCGGGGCGGACACCCCGCTGCCCGAGCGGACCCGCATCCGGGTGCCCTCGTGCCGCTCCCAGAACCGGTTCGCGTCGGCCGCCTCGGCCGGCGGGACCGCGTCGTCCACCGCGACGGCGGTGTTCACGTCCAGGCCGGAGTCCAGCTTGCGCACCAGCGAGGCGCCGGAGAGCTGGGTCTGGTTGAAGAACTCCGACACCCGGCCGCGCAGCACCACCTCGTCGCCGACGGTCGGCGCGTAGCCGCCGATCAGCGTGGTGAACGAGCCCGTGAAGACGAAGAGGCCGTCGGAGGTGAGCGGGTCGCCGTCCTCGGCGCCCGTACGGCTCTGCAGGTAGAAGCCGTACTGGTCGGCGCCGGCCGAGGTGCGGGTGAGCGACTTCTGGGTGATCACGCCGCGCACGTCGTACAGCGTGGAGCTGGTGCCGTTACCGCTGGCCGGGGCGAGCGGGGAGCGGTCCGTGTGGCCGTTCTCGTCCTCCCGGGTCGGGCCCTGCACCTCGCCGACCGAGAGCACGGTGGTGACCTGGACGGTCAGCGTGCAGGTGGCGGTGCCGCCCTCGGCGTCGGTGGCGGTCAGCGTCACCGCGTACGCCCCGCCGGGCAGGCCGGTCGCGGTGACCGTGGCGGTGGCGGTCCCGCCGGCGGCGGTGGCCGGGGTGAAGGCCGTCCGGCTGATCGAGCCGGTGGCCGGCGTCGGGTTGACCGAGGTGACGGTGAGGTCGGTGACCGTGTCGTCCGCGTCGGTGGCGGTGACCTGGCGGGTGGCGGTCGCGCCCGCCTCGAGGGTCAGCGCGCCGCCGCAGCTGAGCGTGGCCGGCTGGTCGACCGGGCCGCCGCCGTCCACGGTGTGCGCGCCCAGACCGTCGAAGGTGTCGGTCGGCAGGCCCGTCCACTGGGCGGCCGGGTCGAACGCGTCGGACGGGTCGGTGTCCCCGATGGAGACCGACGGCAGCCGCCGCAGCGTGTTGTCGGCGGTGCTGGTCAGCCCGCTGCCCCACTCGGTACCGGGATCAACGCCGACCTGGCCGATCGAGTCGAGCACCGCGCCGGCCTTGCGCAGCACGATCGCGTCGTCCCCGTTGAACAGCGACGCGCCGGTGGTCTGGTCGGCCTGGGCGAGCACCGCCGGGGCGGCCGAGGAGGCGGCGAAGACGAAGGCGTCACCGGCGGCGACGGTGCCGCTCAGGGCGACGTTCGTCGGCGTGGTCGAGCCGTTGAAGTAGAGCTGGAGCTGGTAGCCGCCGGCGGTGAGGTCGACCGGGGAGCCGGTGCCGTTGAACAGCTCGATCGCCTTGTTGTTCGACGAGCCTTCGACGTACTCGGAGATGAACAGGTCGGTGGGCGCGGCGATGGCCGCGGTGGGTGCGACGCCGATGACCGGAAGGGTGACGGCGGCGGCGGTTGCGAGCGCGGCGTATCTGCGGCGCGGGCGCATAAGGCCTCCACGATGGGTGGACGGGAACTAACGCACGTTAAGTGTCGTTGCTGGCCGCCGTCCATCCCCCGCTGGGAGCGGTGTGGTGAACTCGCGGTCAGCGGGCGGCGTCGAGTCGGTGCACCAGCTCGGCGACGTCCACGCTGTATTCGCACCACTCCCGGTCGGGGCGGTAGCCCAGCTCGGCGTTCACCTTGAGCATCGCCTCGTTGGCCTGGGCGTTCCAGGTCTGCACCTCGGCCAGCGTCGGCTCGGCCGAGCGCAGCTCCAGCAGCATCCGGGCCTTGATCGCCCGGTCGATGCCGTAGCCGCGGTGGTCCTGCACCACGATCGTGTCGTACTGGTCGGCCCGGGTGGGGTGCTGCGCCGGCACCACCACCTCGGTCAGCCCGGCGACCTCGCCGCTGTGCTCGTGCAGGGCCAGCACGATGTACGGCTTCATGCCCCGTCGGTGCAGCGTGTCCAGGCTGTCCCGCAGCCGCTGCGGGTCGTACGAGCTGGGGCGCAGCTCGCCGTCGTCGACGTCGCGCACCTCGGCCTTGGCCCGCGCGTACGCCTCGATCAGGTCGTCCGGCGGGCCGCCCGGGCAGAACTCCAGGTGGTAGCCGGCGCCGATGCCGGTGGCCATCTCGGCCAGCGCCGGCCAGTCCACCGCGCCGAGGTCGAGCACGCTGCGGGTCTCCACGTACTCCCGGGCGAAGCCGAGCGACTCGTAGAAGGCGATCGCCGGCGTGTCACCGACCACCTCGACGCCGATCGACTGGAAGCCCTCCTGGTAGACCCGGCGGGCGGCGAGCAGGACCAGCTCACGACCCAGCCCGGTACGCCGGACGTCGGGGTGCACCAGCACCTCCAGGACGCCGATGTCGCCGAGCAGCAGCACGTGCACGTGGCCGAGGATCGGGCCGGGCAGGCCGTCCGGCCCGGGCGCCGCCTGGGCGACCCAGGAGATCCGCCGCTCGCCCGGCATCACCTCGGAGAGGTATTCCCGCAGGGAACTCTTCCGCCAGGGCGGGTCCTGCGGGAGGTCCGCCGCCAGGACCGCGTTCAGCGTGTCCAGCACGGACGCGACCTCGTCGGACGACGCGGTCCGGGGATCCCACTCGCGCACCATCACCCGTCTAGCTTGCCGTCATCGGCTGCCGGGGGGAAGTGTCTGGTCCGGCAATGTATGCGAACGATCACGTCACGTACGGCTGGCCACCCCGTACTGGTTGGCCTTGTCGAAGACATCCTGGGCGTACCGGCGCACATCGTTGTAGGACAGGATGGCGCCCCACCAGTCGCCGGGGATGGTCATGTTCCGGCCGCCCTTGCAGAGGTACCGGGCGGCGGCGAGCGCCGCGTCGTCCAGGTCGTGCGGGTCCTTGCGGCCATCGTTGTCGGCGTCGACGCCGATCTCCTGCCAGGTGGTGGGGATGAACTGCATCGGCCCGATGGCCCGGTCGTAGACGGTGTCCCGGTCGAAGAGCCCCCGGTCGGTGTCGGTGATCCGGGACCGGCCGCCCTGCCCGTCGAGCGGGTCACCGATGATCTCCGGTTCGGCCCGGCCGGTCGACTGGAGGCTGGCGCCGTTGGCCTGCCCGTGCCGCGACTCGACGTACCCGATCGCGGCGAGCGTGGTCCAGCTCAGCTGGCAGCCGCGGTTGGTCTCGGCGAGCACCAGCTCGGCGTAGCCGTACGCCTGCATGGCCACCGGCGAGATGCTGACCCGCGCGCCGGTGGTCTGGGCCCAGGCGGCCAGGGCGTCGGCCGGGCGGCCGGTGGCGGGCGGGGCGACCGGCCCGGTCGGCGGCACGCCGCCGGGCAGCGCGGTCGCGGGCGGCAGCCCGGGCAGCGCCGTCCCGCCCGGCAGCACCGGCACGGCGGTCGCGCCGGGCAGCGCACCCTGCGCGGGTACGACCACGGCGCCGTCGGTCCCGTCCACCGCGACCGGCTTCGGCGACCGGACGGCCGACGGGACCACCACGGCGCCCACCACCGCGGTGGCGGCGACCAGCGCGACGAGGAACACCCCGGGCAGGGTCAGCCGGCCGCTCGGGCGCCGGGACCAGGCCCGGGTGGCCCGGGCCGCGCCGACGACCGCCTGCCGGGGCGGGAGGAGCCGCACGGCGTGCGCGAACGGCACCCGGCGACGCCGTCCCGGCTCGCCGCCGGCCTTGGCGTCGTCCTTCGCCGGCTCCGCGCCGTCCTTTGTCGGCTCCTTTGCCGGGCCGTCGGTGGGCGTGGCGCCGGCCTCCGCGCCGGCCCTGCTCCCGTCGCCGGCCCTGCTCCCGTCGCCGGCCCTGCTCCCGTCGCCGGCCCTGCTCCCGTCGCCGGCCTCCGCGCTGGTCTTGTCCGCGCCGGCCCTGCTCGCGCCGGCCTTCTCCGCGTCGCCCGTCTCGGCGTCGGCGGCCTTCACGCCGGCCTCCGCCGCGCCGGCCTCCGCCACGTCGGTCGTCCCGGCGTCGGCCTTCGCCGTGCCCCGCGTCCCCGGCCCGGCCTGCGCCGCGTCGCCGGGGGTCTGCTCCACGGTGGTCGGCACGCCGCCGGCGGTGGCCGCGGTCGACGGTTCGGCCGTGGACCGGTCGAGGAAGGGGCGGCGGGGACGGGGGACCGGGGTCGGGTCCGGCGCGGCGCCGGAGCTGCCGAGCGGCCCGTCGGGCGGCGTCGCCGGTCGCAGGGGTCGCACCGTCGATGGTTCCTCGCCGCTCGCCACCCGTCGAGTATCACCCATCCGGGTGTGACCGTCAGGCCCGGTCGTACGCTGGGAGCATGCCCCGGTACGAGTTCCGCTGCCGCGCCTGCGGCGACACCTTCGAGGTCAACCGCCCGATGGCCCGGGCCGGTGATCCGGCGTCCTGCCCGCAGGGACACGCCGACACGGTCAAGCTGCTCTCCACCGTCGCGGTGACCGGCCGGGGCGGTGGTGGACCGGTGGGCGGCGCTCCGCCGGCGCCGGCCGGTGGCTGCTGCGGCGGTGGCGGCTGCTGCTGAGCCGCCACGACCGGCCCGTTCGGCGACGCAGACCTTGCCGCTGACCGGCGGCAATGGCACCTTGGGGCGGACGCCGCCCGGCCGTTCTCACGATGCGTGACGGCCCGACCATAGGGCAGCATGAAGCCGACGTCACGGGCGGAGGTTCCACGCATGTCGCCACGGATCCACCTCCCGAGCGGGTGGGTGACCTTCGTGTTCACCGACATCGAGGGTTCGACCCGGCTGGCCCAGCTGCTCGGGTCGGGCTACCGCCCCGTGCTGTGGGAGCATCGCCGGCTGCTCCGGGACACCCTCGCCGGCACCGACGGCGCGGAGCTGCTGACCGAGGGCGACTCGTTCTTCCTCGCCTTTCCCGACGCGGCGGCGGCGCTGACCGCCTGCCTGACCGCCCAACGCGCGCTGTCCACCCACGACTGGCCCACCCCGGAGGCCACCCCCAGGGTGCGGATGGGGCTGCACACCGGCTACGCGGAGCCGCGCGACGGCGAGTACGCCAGCCCCGAGGTGCACCGGGCCGCCCGGGTGGCCGCCGCCGCCCACGGCGGGCAGGTGCTCTGCTCGGCGGCGACCGCCCGGCACGCCGAACCGCTGCCGTCCGGCGCGTCCCTGCTCGACCTCGGCCTGCACCGGCTGCGCGGCTTCGACGACCGGGAGCGGCTCTTCCAGCTCGTCGCGCCCGGCCTGGAACGGCAGTTCCCCCGGCCGCGCACCGCCGACGCGGTGCCGCACAACCTGCCCACCCAGGTCACCTCCTTCATCGGCCGGGAGACCGAGCGTGCGGAGCTCGACCTGCTGGTACGCCGGCACCGGCTGGTCACCGTGCTCGGGGCCGGCGGCGCCGGCAAGACCCGGATGGCCGTCGAGCTGGCCGGCGGGATGGTCGAGGCGTACCCGGACGGCGTGTGGTTCGTCGACATCGCCACGGTCACCGACCCGGGGCTGGTGGCGTTCGCGGTCGCCGCGGTGCTCGGGCTGCGCCCCGAGCCGGGCCGCCCGATGCTGGACACCCTGGTCGAGTACGCCGCCGCCCGGCAGATGCTGGTGGTGCTGGACACCTGCGACGCCCAGCCCGCGGCCTGCGCCGAGGTGATCTCCCGGCTGCTCGCCGGCGGGAGCGGGGTGCGGGTGCTGGCCACCAGCCGGGAGTCCTTCGGCCTGCCCGGCGAGGTGGTCTGGCGCATCCCGCCGCTCTCGGTGGACCCGCAGCCGGGGCGTACCGAGAGCGACGCGGTGGCGCTGCTGCTGGACCGGACGGCGGCGGCCCGGGGCGGCCGGCCGCCGGACTGGGCGGAGGCCGGTGACCTGCGCCGGGTGGTGCGGCGGCTGGACGGCCTCCCGTTGGCGATCGAGCTGGCCGCCGCCCGGCTCCGGGTGCTCTCCGCCGGGCAGCTCGCCGCCCGCCTCGACGACGTGCTCGGCACCCTGGACGCCGGGCGGGTCGTGCCGGAGCC
This sequence comes from Micromonospora sp. U56, assembly GCF_018070095.1. NCBI lineage: Bacteria > Bacillati > Actinomycetota > Actinomycetes > Micromonosporales > Micromonosporaceae > Micromonospora > Micromonospora sp. U56. Next base: position 56,819 of record NZ_JAGPYL010000001.1, on the reverse strand, counting down.
GCCGGCGGACCGGGGCTGGACGGGCAACCAGCAGGACACCGTGGACCTGGCCGCCGCGGCGGCCGGGGCCGTGCCCCCGTCGGCCGCGCACCGGGCGGTGCAGCGTTCCGCCACCGAGCGGCACCTCACCATGCAGGCGACGGTCACCTGGTCGTACCGGACGTTGGGGCCGCGCGCGTCGCGGCTGCTGCGCTGGCTGGCGGTCTTCGCCGGCCCGGTGGAGCTGTCCACCGTGGAGTTGCTGCTCGACGACGACCCGCTCGACCCGCTGTCGGTGCTGGTGGACAAGTCGATGCTGCTGGCCGAGCCGCACGCGTCGGGCAGCACCTACCGGATGCTCGACCCGATCCGGGCGTACGCGGCCCGCCGGCTGGTGGAGGCCGGCGAGGAGCAGGCCGCGCGGGACCGGCACGTCGCCTGGTCGGCGCACGCGCTGGAGCGCGCCCACCTGGGCCCGGACGGCCAGCCGGTGACCCTCTCGCTGTACGCGCTCGACCCGCTGGCCAGTGAGCTGCGGGCCGCCCTGCGCTGGTGCGCCACCGGGGGCAGCGCCCGGGCCGGGTTGCGGCTGGCCGGCGGGCTGGACCAGTGGTGGCGGGAGCGGGGGCTGTCCCGGGAGGCGCGGCTCTGGCTGTTCCGGCTCTACGGGCGGATCGCCGAGACCGGCGAGGCGATCCCGGAGGCGGAGCTGGCGGCGGCGTACCACCTGCACTCGCTGCACGCCGGCGCGGACGGTGAGTTCGCCGAGGAGCTGCGCTACTCGCAGCGGGCGGAGGCGGCGGCCCGGCAGGCCGGCGACGCCGGGCTGCTCGCCCGGGTGCTGGCCGGGCGGGCGGCGCCCCTGATCGACATGGGGCAGTTCGCCGAGGCGGAGCGGGTCTGCCGCGAGGTGATCGACTGGGCGCACGAGCAGCAGGTGACCGGCGACGCGCTCTTCGCCGTCTACAACCTGGCCGAGCTGCTGTGGCGGCGGGGCGCGCTGAACGAGGCGGCGGAGCTGCTCGGCGCGGCCCGCCCGGTGGAGGCGGCGCGGCCGGTCGAGCGGGGCCGGCGGTCGGTGGACATGCTGCTCGGCATGGTCGCCCTGGCCCGGGGCGACCTGGTCGCCGCGCACGAGCACCTGCTGGTGGCGCTCCGGTCCCGGATGAGCCACGGCTACCACGGCCGGGCCTGCGACACGGTCAACGCGGTGGCGGTCCGCTGCGCCGCCGGTGGTGAGCTGGGCACGGCCGCCCGGCTCTTCGGCGCGGCGCAGGCGACCCGGGCGCAACTGCGGGCCACCCCGGCCATCTACGGCAGCTACTGGCTGGAGCGCCAGGCCGAGCTGCGCCGGGTGCTCGGCGACGCCGCCTTCGACGCCGCGTACGGCGAGGGGGGCGAACTGGGCCTGGAGGAGGCGGCGGCGCTGGCCTTGGCGGTGGAGCACCCCGACCTGGGGGCGGACTCGATCCGGTTCCGCACCGCCGGGGCGGCCGCGCCCCGGCAGGGTGGCCCGGGCCGGCAGGAGCTGGACCGCCGGGAGCGGGCCTGACGCCGCCGGGCGCCCCGGTCTGGGACGCCCGGCGGAGTCGACGGCGGCGGGGTCAGCCGCGCAGGGCGGCGCGGCGCTCCGCGTCGGCCTTCATCCGGGCGGCCCGGTCGATGTCGGACTGCTGGACGGCGGCGACGGAGCCGAAGATGCTGACCGCCTCGTAGTACGTCCAGGCCAGGCTGTAGCAGGCCGGCCGGACGACGATGTTGTACGTGGCGCAGACGCGCTTCAGGTCCGCGTAGAAGGCGCTGTCGAGGCGGGACTTGTTCGCCGAGAACTGGCCCATGGCCTTGTAGTTGCGATAGCCGAAGTCGTGCCGGTAGCAGGAGAGGCTGAAGTTGAACCCGAGCGGGTTGTCCGGGCTGGACGAGCAGTAGTCGGTGGACCAGTCGAAGGCGTAGTCGGCCCAGGCGGCCTTGTTCAGCCGGCCGGAGTTCCAGGCGTTGTAGCTGGTGGCGCTGGTCTGTGTCCAGCTGGAGAGCACCGAGAGCTTCTGCTCGGGCGTCACCGCGAACGCGGGCGAGCTCACGCCGAGCATGGCGAGCAGTGCGAACGCGCCGGCGGCGAAGAGGGTGGCGAGTCGTCTGGACATTCGGGTACCTCCGCGGGGGTGGCCTACGACCGGTGACCGGTGGATCACCGTTGGTCGCATCAGTTTCGATCAATCCCCATACCTGGAGGTGTTACCGGCCGGTACTATTGATGACAGACGATGAAACAGACGAATGCCCCGGGCGCTGGGCGCCCGGGGCATTCGCGGCTGGGTCAGCGCACCACCCGCGCCGGGCTGGGCAGGCTCTCGTTCCAGAGCCGGTCCAGCGCGGTCACGTGGTACGTGTACGTCCGCCCCGGCTCCGCCGTGGCGTCCAGGTAGGACTGCACCGCGGTGGCGTCGTCGGCGCGCAGGGTGCCGACCAGGTGGGAGGCGTCGGTGAAGCCGCAGGCGTTCACCCGCTCGCCCGAGTCGAAGCGGTAGATCGCGTACGAGGTGGCGTCGCCGAGCGGACCCTGGCCGTCGGCCGGCTGCCGCCAGCTCAGCCGCACCCCGTCGTCGGACCGCTCCGCCCCGGTGACCAGCGGGGGCAGCAGCGGCTTGGCGGGCAGGTGCGGCATCGCCGGCACCAGCGCCGGGCGGGAGTAGTGCTCGGCGGCGTAGATGTCGGTGGCGCCGAGCCGGTTGGCCCGCACCTGCACGGCGGAGAAGTGCACGTTGCCGAGCACCTCCGGGTACGACCGGTTGAGCGTCAGGTGGTCGGACAGCTCGCGCGGGTTCTGCCAGAACGGCCCGTACACCGGTTCGCCGCTCTTGTAGTCGGCCTGGCCGATGTAGAGCTGCACCCGGGTGCCGCGCACCGTCTCGGCCCACCACGGCACCAGCCGGGCGTAGTCGGCGGCTGGGTACTGGCCGATGTACCAGTAGAGCTGCGGCACCACGTAGTCGATCCACTCCTGCTTGACCCACTTGCGGGTGTCGGCGGAGATGCTGTCGTACGACTGGCTGCCGGTGGTGTCCGAGCCCAGCGGGTCGGCCGACTTGTTACGCCAGATGCCGAACGGGCTGACGCCGAACTTGACCCACGGCTTCACTGCCTTGATCTTGGCGTTCATCTCCTGGATCAGCAGGTTGATGTTGTCCCGCCGCCAGTCCGCCCGGTCGGTGAAGCCCCGGTTGTGGGCGGCGAAGGTGGCGTCGTCCGGCACCTGGTGGGTGCCGCTCGGGTACGGGTAGAAGTAGTCGTCGAAGTGCACACCGTCGACGTCGTACCGGTTGACCGCGTCCATCATCGCGGTCTGGACGAACTCGCGGACCTCGGGGAGGCCGGGGTTGTAGTAAAGCCGGCTGCCGGCCACGCCGGCCGGCGGGTAGGCGAACGTCCACTCCGGGTGCTGCCGCGCCGGGTGGTTCGGCGCGAGCTTGGTGAGGTCCGCGCCGGCGCCACCCGGGGCCGGCATGGAGACCCGGTACGGGTTGAACCAGGCGTGGAACTCCAGGTTCCGCTTGTGCGACTCGGTGACGAGGAACTGCAGCGGGTCCCAGCCCGGGTCCTGGCCGCGCACCCCGGTGAGGTACTCCGACCACGGCTCGTACGGCGAGGGCCAGAACGCGTCGGCGGTCGGCCGGACCTGGACGACGACGGCGTTGTGGTTGAGCTTCTGCGCCAGGTCGAGCCAGGCCAGGTACTCGGCCTGCTGCTTGGCGACCTGGTCGGGGGCGGTCTGAGAGGCCCTGCTGGGCCAGTCGATGTTGGTGACCGACGCGATCCACATGGCCCGGAACTGGCGCTTCGGGGTGGCCGGGTCGGTGATGCAGTCGGTGGTGGCGGGTTCGGTGGCCGCCGTGTCCGGTGCGGCGCTCGCGGGCGAGCCGGCGACCAGCGCGCCGAGCAGTGCCACGGCCAGCCCGGCGGCTCGGAGCCGAGTTGCCTTCATGCGGTGTGTCCCTTCGTCGGGCTCCCGGTTGTCGCGGCGTCCGTGGCAAGATTCGCCAGCAGCTATCTACCGCTGGTAGGAAATTTTCACACCTGATGGGCTTCGCGCAAGGGTCCGACCCGGATGTCCGGATACCGGCAAACTCGCCGGGGGCGGCCGAGCCGGCCACCGCGCGAACAGTGACGGTCTCCATACGCGCGGTCAAGGTGCCGTTCTCCCCGGTGCTGCCGATCCTCTCGGGGCTGGCCTGCCTCTACCTGATGCTCAACCTGTCGGTGGAGACCTGGATCCGGTTCGGGATCTGGATGCTGCTCGGCGCGGCCATCCACTTCGGCCACGGCCACCGCCCACCCCACCCCACCCCCACCCCCCGAGGGGCCTCCTTCGCGGAAAGAGTGGCTATCCGAGGCGGGATAGCCACTCTTTCCGTGAAAGTGCAGCGCCAGGGAGGTCCGGTGAGAAGGAGGAGGGTCAGTCGACGGGCCAGGTGTGGACGGGTTCGTTGCTGCGCTGGAGTTCGGCGTAGCGGCGGGCCATCTGGTGCAGCGCCGCCTCGCGGTTCATGCCCCGGTGCCGCTCGGCCGCCCAGACTGCCTCGGTCTGCCAGACCGCGCCGTTGCGGCCGGTACGGCAGCGCTGCTCGATGATGCCGAGCAGCCGGTCCCGCTCGGCCGGGTCGACGCCGAACCGGTCCAGCCCGGTCGCCGCCGTCGGCAGCAGCGTGTCGAGGACCAGCTTGGCCACCGGCACATCACCGAGGCGGGGCCAGTGCAGGACGGCGTCCATGCCGCGCCGGGCGGCGGCGTGGAAGTTCTCCTCCGCGGAGCTGAAGGTGAGCTGACTCCAGATCGGACGGTCCGACTCGGCCAGCCCGCGAGCCAGCCCGAAGTAGAAGGCGGCGTTGGCCAGCATGTCCACCACGGTCGGGCCGGCCGGCAGCACCCGGTTCTCCACCCGCAGGTGGGGACGACCGTCCATGATGTCGTAGACCGGCCGGTTCCAGCGGTAGACCGTGCCGTTGTGCAGCCGCAGCTCCGAGAGCTGGGGCACCCCGCCGGCGTGCAGCACCTCCACCGGGTCCTCGTCCTCGCAGATCGGCAGCAGCGGCGGGAAGTACCGGACGTTCTCCTCGAACAGGTCGAAGATCGAGGTGATCCAGCGCTCGCCGAACCACACCCGGGGTCGTACGCCCTGGGCCTTGAGTTCGTCGGGGCGGGTGTCGGTGGCCTGCTCGAAGAGGGCGATCCGGGTCTCGGCCCAGAGCTGCCGCCCGTAGAGGAAGGGGGAGTTCGCGCCGATCGCGACCTGGACGCCGGCGATCGCCTGGGAGGCGTTCCAGTAGTCGGCGAAGCTGTCCGGCGCGACCTGGAGGTGGAACTGGAGGCTGGTGCAGGCCGCCTCGGGGGCGATCGAGTCGGTGTGCGTCTGGAGCCGTTCCACGCCCCGGATGTCCAGCTCGATGTCCTCGCCCCGGGCGCCGACGATCTGGTCGTTGAGCACCCGGTAGCGCTCGTTGGTGGAGAGGTTGTCCACCACCAGGTGCCGCTCGGTGAGCGTGGGCAGGATGCCGACCAGGACGATCCGGGCGTCGGACTTCGCCGCCCGCTCGTCGGCGCGGGTCAGGCTGCTGCGCAGGTCGGCCTCGTACTCGGCGAACCCGCTGCCCTCGATCAGCCGGGGCGCGGCGTTCAGTTCGAGGTTGAACTGGCCGAGTTCGGTCTGGAAGAGCGGGTCGGCGATGGCGGCCAGGATCTCCTCGTTGCGCATCGCCGGCTCGCCCGCCGGGTCCATCAGGTTGAGTTCGATCTCCAGGCCGGTCATCGGCCGGTCCGCGTCGAAGCCGAAGTCGTCCAGCATCAACGCGAAGACGTCCAGGCTGCGCCGAACCTTCTGCCGGTAGCGGAACCGGTCTTCCCGGGAGAAGGCGCCCTGCTCGACGTCCCTACCCATGTGCCCTCCCGGCGCGAGGCGCGCGGGACCGTGTCGTCCCGCCCGCGTTGTGAACAACCACGGTAAGAGCGCCACCTCGCCAGGGCCAGTGGCCCAACGAATACGCGCTGTGGCCCTCTCTACCCAGCGGCCACCGCGGGCACCCGGCGCGGCTGACGAATAATTCGTGACAATTTGCACCCGGAGACGGGGCGAGGCCCCTGCTCAGGAGAGCAGGGGCCTCGCCGGGTGGGGTCCGCAGGGATCAGGCCTGGCGGACGGCCTCACCCTCGATCTCGATCTTGATCTTCTTGCCGACCAGCACGCCGCCGGTCTCCAGCGCCACGTTCCAGGTCAGACCGAAGTCCTCCCGGTCGATCTCGGTGCTCGCGGAGAAGCCGAAGATGTCCTGGCCGAACGGGCTGCGGCCGACGCCCTCGAACTCGACGTCCAGCTCCACCGGCCGGGTGACGCCCTTGATGGTGAGCTCGCCGAGCAGCACGAACTCGTTGCCGTCCCGGGACTTCACACCGGTGCTGCGGTACTCCAGCGTCGGGAAGGCCTCGGCGTCCAGGAACTCCGGGCTGCGCACGTGGGCGTCCCGGTCGGCCTGGGCGGTGTTGATGCTGGCGGCCTGGATGGTGGCGGTGACCGAGGACTGCATGGGGTCCTCGGCGATGGTGATGGTGGCCGAGGCGTCGGCGAACTCACCGCGTACCTTGCTGACCATCATGTGCCGGGCGACGAACCCGACCCGCTTGTGAGCCGCATCCAGCAGGTAGGTGCCGGCGGTAGGGACGGTGAGGCCCTCCCAGTCGCGGGTAACCGACTCGGTGCTGGTCATGGTGCGTCCTCCAGGGAAGAGATTGTTTAGAAGCCCAACGACTGACCAAGCAACTATAACCGCAGCAATATTTCCCGTGTCAAGCACTGTTAGGATGGCCAGGTGGATCAGAACGTGTTCGACGACCCCCGGATCACCGCCGTCGGCCTCCTCGTCGAGGCGTACGCCGGGCTGTCGGCCCGGTTCGCCGACCAGTACGAGGAGCACGGCCTCTCCGCCGTCGAGTTCGAGGTGCTGATGCGGCTCGCCCGGTCCCCCGGGCACCAGCTGCGGATGACCGACCTGGCGGCGCAGACCTCCCTGTCGACCAGCGGGGTGACCCGCGTGGTGGACCGGATGGAACGCGACGGCCTGCTGTGCCGTAGCGCCTGCCCGTCCGACCGGCGCAGCTCGTACGCCGTGGTCACCCCGTCGGGTCTGAAGCGCCTCGACGAGACCCTTCCCGGTCACCTGCGGATCATCGAGCAGTGGTTCACCGGCCAGCTCGAACCCGCGGCGCTGGCGGCGATGCTCGACGGCCTGCGCCGGGTGCGGGACGCCGTCCACCCGGGGGCGACCGCCGGCAGCACCGAGCCGGCCCCGGCCAACGAACCGGCGGCCTGACGCCGGCACCCCGCCTCGCGCTACCGGCAGAACCACCGGCAGAACTGGCCACGCTGGCCCGGACAACCCAGTGAAGTCCCGCAAAGCGGACGCCAGGGGTGGCTAGCCTTCGTCGAGCGCGGGGGGAGCACCTGGGGGGGTGCCGGCGCGAGCGATTGAGCGAGGGGAATCACCAGGGGGCTTCTTCGCTCGCGCCTCCCCGCCCCCGCTGTTGCGCCCCAGGTAGCGATCGATTCGCCAGTCAGGCGTACCCGGCGTTCGCCGTGAGGACCAGCGCGGTGGTCAGCGCCGGTCGGTGGGAACGAGGCCGGGGGCGGTACGGAACGAGATCGCCTCCATGAGCGGCTTGCGCTTGGTGTTGTGGAACGCCGCGATGCGCCAGCGCCCGTCCGCCTGCCGCACCAGGACGTAGGTCTGGACCTTGCTCAGCCGTTTCGGCCGGCTGCCCTTGTAGGTGTCGCCGCGGCCGGTCACCAGGGCCGTGTCCGGGCCGGGGAACCGGACGTCGAGCATGGCAAGTCCGCAGGAGCGGCACGTGATCTTCCGGCGCTACCTGGACGCCGTCGGGCTGCACGGCATGGCGGGCGCCGAGGCCGCCGGCCTGCACGCGACCGAGTGGTACGCGCTGAGCCTGATCAGCCTCGACGGCGCGCTGACCTCAGGCGAACTGGCCACCCGGACCGGCCTGACCACCGGCGCCACGACGCGCCTGATCGACCGGCTCGAACGCGCCGGCTACGTACGCCGGACCGCGGACCCGTCCGACCGCCGGAAGGTCGTGGTCCAACCGGTCCCCGACGCGCTCACGCGCATCGACCAGGTCGTCGCACCCGGACGCCGCAAGATCGCCGACGTCCTCGCCCGCTACACGCCCGAGCAACTCGACCTGCTCTTCGACTACTTCACCCACGCCGCACCCGCCTACCGCGAGGCCACCGAGGAGATCCGCAAACACACCCGCGGCTAGTGCGTCGACCACTCGCGTTCGCCGGGTGGTCATGCCAACCCTCGCTCGCCAGCCGTGCCGGGGCCGGGTCGCGTGGACGACGCCCGGGTCTCAGCCGGCCGGGCGGAGCCCGCGGAGCAGATCCTGCTCGTACAACAGCAGGCGGATCCCGCTCTCCCCGCAGGCCCGGTCGAGACGGTCCAGCACGGCCGGGTCGCCCGTGCTCGCCGCCAATCCCACCAACGCCTCGACCACGTCCCGCCGGTACTGACCGTCGACACCGGCCTCCACCGCCGCCCCGAACCACTCCGCGGCCAACTCCCGGTCGCCCCGGTGCAGCGCCACCGTCCCCTCGATCAGGGCGACGATCCCCTCCTCCGGCTGCGGGGTCGCCACCGCCGTGCTCGCGCGCCCCTGCCCCACCGGCCACCCGAGCCGGCCGGGATTGGATGGCGACGGCACCACGGCTGCCGGCGACACCGGCCCGGAGCGGGCCGCGACGACACCGTTCGGCAGCGCGGCTCCGGACGAGACCGCGTCGCGGCGCGGCACGGAGGCGGCCGCCGGCGGCCCGTCGGCCGGGACCGCCGGACCCGGGAGCGGCACCGGGCGCGCCTCCGCCCGCAGCTCGGCCAGCACGTCGACGGCCTCGTCCAGCCGACCGTCCCCGGCCAGCGCCAGGCCGACCGTGCCGAGCACCCGGCGACGGTGTCCCGGGTCGCCCAGGTCCGCCAGCGCACCGGCGACCCGGCGGCCCTGCTCCACCGCCTCGGCGTACCGGCCCTGGAGGCGGGCCACGTCGGCCAGGTTGGCCCGGGCCAGCAGCCGCAGCCGCCGTTCGTCGCACTGGGCGGCCAGTCGGTCGACGATGGCCAGCCGCCGCCGGGCGCCGGTCAGGTCGCCGAGGCGGATCTCGTGCCAGGTGAGGTTGTTCTGGGCGACCGCCATGTCGCGGATCCGGCCGTGCCGGGTGGCCAGCGCCAGCACCGCCTGCGCCTGCTCGCGCCCCTCGTCGTGCTCGCCGGTGGCGACGAGCAGCGCGCAGAGCACCGTCCGGGCTTCCAGTTCACCGGTGACCTCGCCGTGTGCGGCGAAGACGTCGAGCGCGGCGCGGGCCGCCGGCAGCTCCTGCGCCCCCGCGCCGTGCTCGGCGGCGAGCCGGGCCACCCCGAGCAGCGCCCAGGCCCGCAGCACCGGGTCGGCGTCGGCGGTACGCGGGTCGGCCAGCAGCCGGCGCAGCCACTGCCGCCCGGAGACGTCCCGGCCCCGCAGTCGCCACCAGCGGGTCAGCGCCGCCGCCAGCCGCAGTGCGGTGAGCGGGTCGTCGGTGGCGGCGTGCGCCAGGGCGGCGCTGATGTCGCTGGTCGCCTCGTCGAGCTGGCGTACGGCGGCGGGCAGTTTCGCCCCGACCAGGTCCGGTGCCGTCCGGGTGACCAGTCGGGCCACGACGACGGCGTGCCGGCGGCGGATCGCGGTCAGCTCGCCCAGGCCGGCGGCCCGCTCGACGGCGAAGTCCCGGACCGCGTCGAGCAGCCGGAACCGGAACGGACCGGCCCCCCGGATGCTGACCAGCCCCAGCTCCACCAGCCGATCCAGCAGCGGGACCGGGTCGACGACGACCGCGCCGTCCCGGTCGGCCTCGTCGGCCAGCAGTTCCTCGGCCAGCTCCACCGACCAGCGGTTGGCGAACGCGGAGAGTCGGCGCACGGCCGCGCGCTCCGAGGCGGCGAGCAGCCGGTAGCTGGTGGCCACCGCCTCGCGCAGGGTCACCGCCACCGCCGCCCGCGCGCCGCCCGACCCCGCCGGCTCGGCGGCCTCCCAGCCGCGTCGGCCCAGGTCGGGGCTGGCCAGGTCGAGGACCCGGTCGCCGTACCGGTCGAGCAGTTCGTCGAGGTCGAGGATCCGGCCCCGGGCCGCCATCAGCTCGATCGCGAGCGGCAGCCCGCCGAGCCGGCGCACCAGCGCGGCCAGGGCGGGCAGCTCCCGCGGGTCGGGCGGCTCGGGGCGGACCCGGGCGAGTCGCGCGGCGAAGAGCGCCGCCGCCGGGTAGCGGGCCAGGTCGGCGGCGTCCACCACGTCGGCCGGGGGCACGTCCAGCGGCGCCACCGGGCGGACCAGTTCCCCGGGTACGCCCACCGGGTGCCGCCCGGTCACCAGCACCCGCAGGCTCGGCACCGCGTCGGTGAGCTGCCGCAGCGCCTCGGCCAGCGGGTCCGGGGCCCGCTCGGCCGCGTCCACCAGCAGCAACGCCGGCCGGTTGCGCAACCGGGCGGCCAGGTCGGGCAGGCGGGCCGCGCCGAGCACGGTGCTCATCGCGGCCAGCACGTCGGCGGCGTCGGAGCCCTCGCCGACGAGCACACCGGCCACTCCGCCGGAATACGCGGTGACGACCTCGTGCGCCACCGCCAGGGCCAGCGCCGTCTTGCCCACGCCAGCCAGCCCGACCAGGGTCACCACCCGCGGCCAGTGGCCCGTGGTGAGCAGCGCGGCGAGGTCGGCCAGGTCCCGCTCCCGCCCGATCAACTCGACCGGGGGCGGAAGCGCGATCGGCGTACCCGCGGGGTGGGGTTCACCGGGCGCGGACCCGGCGGCCGGCGCGCGGCCCGGGTCCCCGGCGACGGCCGGGACGGTGACCCGCCCACGCGCGGTGGTGAGGAAGGCGGCGCGCGGCCCGTCGGTGAGGCCGAGCGCGTCGGCGAGCAGCTCCACGGTGGTGCGCTGCGGCCGGCTGGACCGGCCGCGCTCCAGGTCACGGACGGTCCGCACGCCGACCCCGGCCCGCTGGGCCAGCTCGGCCTGGGTGAGACCGGCCCGGAGCCGATGCCCCCGCAACAGCTCCGCCAGCGGGGTACGACCACCCGGCGCCAACTGGTGATCATGAGCCGGTGTCATGGCCACGAAGGGTACGGACCGGATACGACGGTCGACACGGGTGCGTCGTCCAGCCGACGCGCCGGAATCCGACAGGCCCCTGCCGTGCGGCGGCGCGACAGGGGCCGGGGGCCGGATCAGACGCCCAGGTCGCGGGCGATGATCATGCGCTGCACCTCGGAGGTGCCCTCGCCGATCTCCAGGATCTTGGAGTCCCGCCAGAACCGGGCGACCGGGTACTCGTTCATGAAGCCGTAGCCGCCGTGGATCTGGGTGGCCTCGCGGGCGTTGTCCACCGCGATCGTGCTGGCGTGCAGCTTGGCGATCGCCGCCTGCCGCTTGAACGGCTCACCGGCCAGCATCCGCGCGGCCGCGTCGTAGTACGCCAGCCGGGCGGTGTGCGCCTTCAGCTCCATGTCGGCGATCTTGAACTGGATCGCCTGGTAGTTGCCGATCGGCTGACCGAAGGCGTGCCGCTCCTTCGCGTACTTGATCGACTCGTCGACGCAGCCCTGGGCGAGGCCGACGGCGAGCGCGGCGATGGCGATCCGACCCTCGTCGAGGATGCGCAGGAACTGCGCGAAGCCCCGGCCCCGCTCACCGAGCAGGTTCGCCGCCGGCACCCGGCAGTCGTCGAAGGTCAGCTCGTGGGTGTCCGAGGCGGTCCAGCCCACCTTGGAGTAGCCCGGCGCCACCGTGAAGCCCGGCGTCCCCGTGGGCACGATGATGGTCGACAGCTCCTTCGAGCCGTCCGGCTTCGTGCCGGTGACCGCGGTGACCGTGACCAGCGCGGTGATGTCGGTCCCCGAGTTGGTGATGAACGCCTTCGAGCCGTTGATCACCCACTCGTTCGTCGCCTCGTCCAGCACCGCGCGGGTCTGGGTGCCACCGGCGTCGGAGCCGGTGCCCGGCTCGGTGAGTCCGAAGGCGGCCAGCGCCTCGCCGCTGAGCAGCTTCGGCAGCCAGGTCGCCTGCTGCTCCTCCGTGCCGAACCGGTAGATCGGCATCGCGCCGAGGGAAACCGCCGCCTCCAGGGTGATCGCCACGCTGGAGTCGACCCGGGCCAGTTCCTCCAGGGCGAGGCAGAGCGCGAAGTAGTCGCCGCCCATGCCGCCGTGCTCCTCACCGAAGGGCAGGCCGAACAGGCCCATCTTGCCCATCTGGCGGATCACCTCGTACGGGAAGGTGTGCTTCTCGTAGTGCTCGGCGATGACCGGGGCGACCGCCTCACGCGCGAAGTCCCGCACGCTGGACCGCAGCGCCTCTTGTTCCTCGGTGAGCCGGAAGTCCATCTGATCCTCCTGGTGGGACGCCTTTGTGGACGGGCCGTCGGGCGCTCGTGGCGCCGGTCGGGTGGTGCGGGTCGGGGGGTCAGACCGGGGTGACGCCGTGCCGGCGCCGGGAGAAGTGCCGGTCCTTGGTACGCGCGGCGGCGAACCGGCGGACCAGCTCGACGCGCAGCTCGTGCGGCTCGACGATGGCGTCGACCACCAGTTCGCTGGCGAGCCGGACGATGTCGATGTCCCGCTCGTACTCCTCGCGCTTCGCGGCGACGAAGGCGGCCCGCTCGGTCTCGTCGGCGATCGCGGCAATCTTGTTGGCGTAGACGGCGTTCACCGCGGCCTCCGCCCCCATCACCGCGATCTTCGCGGTGGGCAGCGCGATGGTCGCGTCCGGCTCGAAGCCCGGCCCGGCCATCGCGTAGAGGCCCGCGCCGTACGCCTTGCGGACCACCACGCAGATCTTCGGCACGGTCGCCTCGGAGATCGCGGTGATCATCTTGGCGCCGTGCCGGATGATGCCCTGCTTCTCCACCGCGCTGCCGACCATGAAGCCGGGCACGTCGCTCAGGAAGAGCAGCGGCACGTTGAAGGCGTCGCAGAGCTGCACGAACCGGGTCGCCTTGTCGGCCGAGTCGACGAAGAGCACCCCGCCCTTGAACATCGAGTTGTTGCCGACCACGCCGACGACCTCGCCGTTCAGTCGGCCGAAGCCGATCGTCAGCTCCTTGGCCCAGAGCGCCTGGATCTCGAAGAACGAGCCGTCGTCGAGCAGGCCCTTGACGTACCGGCGCATGTCGAACGCCTGCCGCTCGCTGGCCGGCACGAGCGCGGCCAGGTCGACCTTGTCGGACGCCTGCTTGGCGGGCGCGGCGGGCGGCTGCTGGGTCCAGTTCGCCGGCAGGTACGACAGGTAGGTCCGCACCACGTCGAGCGCGTCGGCCTCGGTCTTGCAGAGGAAGTGCCCGACGCCGGACTCGGCGCAGTGCACCTTGGCCCCGCCCATCGCCTCCAGCGTCGTCTTCTCACCGGTGACCATCTCGACCATCCGGTCCGAGCCGAGGTACATGCTGGCGTTGCCGTCCACCATGGCCACCACGTCGCAGAACGCCGGGATGTACGCCCCGCCGGCCGCGCTCGGCCCGAACAGCGCGCAGACCTGCGGGATCGAACCCGAGGCGCGGACCTGGTTCCAGAAGATCTTGCCGGCGCCGCGTCGACCGGGGAAGAGGTCGACCTGGTCGGTGATCCGGGCGCCGGCCGAGTCGACCAGGTAGACCATCGGCACGCCGGTCGAGTACGCCCGCTCGATGATCCGGATGATCTTCTCGACCGTCCGGGCTCCCCAGCTGCCGGCCTTGACGGTGGAGTCGTTGGCCATCAGGCAGACCTGGCGGCCGTCGATGGTGGCGGTACCGGTGACCACGCCGTCGGCGGGCAGCCCGTCGGCCATCGAGTTGGCGTAGAGGCCGTCCTCGACGAAGGAGCCCTCGTCGACCAGGAGCGCCACCCGCTCGCGGGCGAAGAGCTTGCCCTTGGCGGCGTTCGCCGCGTGGTACTTGTCCGCACCGCCGGCCCGGGCGCGCTTGCGCAGCTGCTCCAGTGCCTCACCGTCGAGCGTCACGCCGACTCCCTCGCCGCCTGGGCCGGGCCACCTCGTGAGCGAACCGACCGACCTGAACGATCGTTAGGCTAGCGCATCGCTCTCCGCTTCGGCGACCCATGGGGGCCGGTCACCACCCCCGCCCGGCGCCCGCCCGGCGCCGCCCGGTACCGATCGACAGCGGTGATCAAGAAGTTTGCGCCAGGAATTCGCGTGGATCTGACGCAAACCTCTTGATCACCGCGAGCGGGGCGTGGGGGGTGGGGGGTGGGTCAGGAGGCGGGCAGCGGTGTGAGGCGGGTGCGGGGGCCGGCGCGCAGGACGCCGGAGGGGAGCTTCTTGCCGACCAGCTCCTCGGCCAGCTCGGCCGCCTCGATCAGCGCGTCCAGGTCGATGCCGGTGTCGATGCCCATGTCGTGCAGCATGTGCACCGCCTCCTCGGTGGCCAGGTTGCCGCTGGCGCCGGGGGCGTACGGGCAGCCGCCGAGGCCGCCGACGCTGGCGTCGAACTCGGTGACGCCCAGCTCCAGCGCGGTCAGCAGGTTGGCCAGGGCGGTGCCCCGGGTGTTGTGGAAGTGCAGCAGCACCGGGATGTGCGCGTTGCGGTCCCGGACGGCGGTGACCAGCTCGCGGACCCGCCGGGGCGTACCCATGCCGGTGGTGTCGCCGAATGCGATCCGGTCGGCGCCGTCGCGGACGACGCGGTCGACGATGCCGGCCACCCGCTGCGGGTCGATGTCGCCCTCGTAGGGGCAGCCGAAGCTGGTCGCCACGATCACCTCGGCCCGGGCGCCGGCGCCGTGCAGCAGGTCGATCAGCTCGGCGATGTCGTCCAGCGACTCCTCGGTCGAGCGGTTCACGTTGCGCCGGTTGTGCGTGTCGCTGGCCGAGACGACCACCTCGATCTCGGTGAACCCGGCCGCGAGGGCCCGCTGCGCACCCCGGGTGTTGGGCACCAGGGCCGAGTAGCGCACCCCGTCGGCGCGGGTGGCGCGCTGCCACACCTCGTCGGCGTCGGCCATCTGCGGGATCGCCTTCGGGTGCACGAACGACACCGCCTCGATCCGCTGGACGCCGGTGCCAGAGAGCGCGTCGAGCAGCCGCACCTTGGCGTCGGTGGGGATCGGCTCCTCGTTCTGGAGCCCGTCCCGCGGCCCGACCTCACGGATGGAGACGAAGTCCGGCAGTTCCGCCATAAGGGGTCACCTCACTGTGACGTAGTGCTGAGCTGGTTCCCCCACCCTCCCACTCCGCACCGCCCATCTGCACCCGACCCTGTCGATCATGAAGTTATTGCCCTCCCCCTCGGCGTGTCGGGGCAAGAACTTCATGATCAACGGGGGTCGAGGGGTCAGCGCATGCGGGAGACGATGCCGGTGTCGTAGTCGCCGGAGAGGAACTCCTCGTTCCCCAGGAGTTCGGCGAAGAAGGGGAGGTTGTTCTTCGGGCCGGTCAGGTCGAAGGCGGCGACGGCGGCCTTGGCGCGCTCGATGGCCTCGGCGCGGGTGGTGCCGCTGACGATGAGCTTGGCCATCAGGCTGTCGTAGAACGGGGTGACCGTGTTGCCCTCGATGTAGCCGGAGTCGACGCGGACGCCCTCCCCCGTGGGCTCGACCCAGGTCTTGATCGCGCCGGGTCCGGGCAGGAAGCGCTTCGGGTCCTCCGCGTTGATCCGCAGCTCGATGGCGTGCCCGCGCGGGGCGAGCGCCTCCGGGTCGAACGTCGGCGCCAGGCCGGCCGCCACCCGCAGCTGCTCCTCCACCAGGTCCACGCCGTAGACCAACTCGGTCACCGGGTGCTCGACCTGAAGGCGGGTGTTCATCTCCAGGAAGAAGAACTCGTTCGTGGCGGGGTCGAGCAGGCACTCCACCGTGCCGGCGTTGCGGTAGCCGACCGCCTCGCCGGCCCGTACCGCCGCCGCCAGGAACCGCTCGCGCAGCTCCGGGGAGACCGCCGGCGACGGGGACTCCTCGACCAGCTTCTGGTTGCGCCGCTGCACCGAGCACTCCCGCTCGCCCAGCGCCACCACCCGGCCGTCGGCCAGGCCGAGGATCTGCACCTCGACGTGGCGTACCCGGGGGAAGTACCGCTCGATCAGCACTGAGCCGTCGCCGAACATCCGCTCGGCGAACGAGCGCACCTTGTCGTACTCGGTGCGCAGCGCGGTCTCGTCGGTAGCCACGCCCATGCCCATGCCGCCACCGCCGGCCGCGGCCTTGACCATCACCGGGTAGCCGATCTCCGCGGCGGCCGCGACCGCCGCGTCCAGGTCGGCCGCCGGGTCGGTGGTGCCGGGCGCGACCGGAACACCGGCCGCCGCCATCAGGTTCCGGGCATTGATCTTGTCACCCATCGCGGTGATCGCGTCCGCGCGGGGCCCGACCCAGATCAGGCCGCTGGCCTCGACGGTACGGGCGAAGTCCGCGTTCTCCGACAGGAAGCCGTAGCCGGGGTGGATCGCCTGCGCGCCGGTCGACTTGGCGGCGGCGAGGATCGCCTCGACGTTGCGGTAGCTCTGCGCCGGGTTGGCCGGGCCGACGCAGACCGCCTCGTCGGCCTCGGTGACGAACGGCAGGCCGGCGTCGGCCTCCGAGTGCACCGCGATCGCGCGGATACCGAGCCGCTTGGCGGTACGGATGATCCGGCGGGCGATCTCGCCCCGGTTGGCGACCAGCAGCGACTCGATCATGTTTCCTCCCGACGTCCAGGGGTGGGGACGGGTGCCAGGTAACCACGCGCCGCCGGTTACTCACGAGTCGCCCGGCCCCCGCCGACGTGGTGATCAAGAAGTTTGCGTCGGCTTGAGCCGGATTCCCGACCCAAACTTCTTGATCAACCGAAGCGGGCGGGCCGGGAGGGCCGGCGGGGGGCGCGGCGGGCCCGCGGGGGGGGTCAGGCGGGGTCGGTGGGGGCGAGGAGGGCGGCGAGGCTGGCGGCGCGGAGCAGTTCGGCGCGGCGGCGGCGGTCGACCTCGCCGCCGAGGAACGGCGTGGAGTTCATCAGGCCGAACGCGGCGTGGGCCAGCACTCGGGCCTCGCCGTCGGGCAGCCCCGGGTGCAGCGCGGTCAGCACGGTCACCCACTCCTCGACGTAGAGCCGCTGGAGCCGGCGGATCTTGCGACGCGGCTCGTCGGGGAGCCGGTCCAGCTCGTGCAGGTGCAGCGCGATCACCGCCGGGTTGGCCAGCGCGAAGTCGACGTGGAAGTCGATCAGCGACTCCAGCGCGCCGCGCGGGTCGTCCGGGTGCCCGGCGGCCCGGTCCCGGCCGCCGGCGAGCAGCCCCTCGCTGACCGGGATCAGCGCGGCGACCAGCATCGCCTCCTTGCCGGCGAAGTGGTGGTACAGCGCCGGCCCGGTCACGCCCGCGGCGGCGCCGATGTCGTCCATCGACACGCCGTGGTAGCCGCGCGCGGCGAAGAGGCCGACCGCGATGTCCAGGATCTCGTCTCGACGGGACCGGCGTCGGCCCGCGCCCGTCGCGCCGTTCGTCCCGCCCCGCGCCTGCTGCTCCACCGCCACCGGGCAAGCCTAGACCGCGCGCCGGCCGTCGTGGAGGCTCGGTTACCGGTCGGTCAGTTCACCGCCCCGCCGCCGGCCCACCGCGTGCTCCCCGGCCGGCCACCCTGGCCGAGTCGGCACGGCCCGACCGGGCCGGGTCAGCCGGGCCGGACCGGCCGGGACTGAGGCAGCGCGGACACCGCCGCCCGGGGCGGCGACCGCCGTCAGTTCTCCTCGATCCCGTGCTCGGCGCGCAGCTTCGCCGCCTCGGCGGACCGGCCCAGGTCGTCCAGGGCCCGGGCGAGCAGCCAGGCCGCCTGGCTGGCCGGCCGGGAGCCGGGCGGCAGCCCGCCCAGCACCTCGCGGAGCAGGCGCTCCGCGTCGGCCGGCCGGTCACCGCGCAGCAGCAGGTCACCGGTGAGCAGTTCGACCTGCGCCGCCTCGCCGAACGCCTCGATCGACCGCAGCCGGTCGGCCACGCCGTCCAGCCGGTCCAGCGCCGCGACCGTGCGGTCCTCGGCGGTCAGCACCCGGGCCACCGCCTCGGCCGCCAGGGCCCGCTCGTACGTCACGACGGGCGGCTCCTCGGGCAGCCCGGTGAGGGCCGCTGCGGCCTCGTCCACCACGTCGACGAGCGCCGAGGCGGCCGGCAGGTCACCGGACCAGAAGAGCGCCAGCAACTGCCGCCGCCGGGCCCGCAGCTCGTCCAGCGGCAGCTCGGCCAGCCGGTACGCCGATGCCGACGCGGCGAACCGCTGCGCGGCCAGCGCGTCCCGGTCGGCGTCGTAGAGGATGCCGCCGGCCTCCTCCAGCACCTGCGCCCGGTGCGGGAGGTTGTCCGGGCTGTCCAGGTTCTCCGCGAGCTGTTCCAGCAGGGCGAGCGCCGGGTCGATCTCACCCAGTCCCTCATAGACGCCGGCCAGCAGGTGCCGGCACCGGTCCGCCTCGGCCTGGGCGCCGAGCCGGTCCAGCCCGAGCACCGCCTCCTCGGCCACCTCGGCGGCCTCGCTCAGCCGGCCGGCCACCCGGTAGGCGTTGGCCAGCTCCCACCGCAGGAAGGCGTCGCCCTCGGCGTCCTGCTCGACGCACAGGGTCACCGCCTCGGCCAGGTCGTCCACCGCGTCGGCGGCCCGGTCGGCGGCGAGCAGCGCCCGGCCCCGGGCCACCCGGACCGCCAGCCGGGCCTCCGCCGGGGCCACCCGCAGCGCCTCGTCACAGGCGGCGACGGCCTCGGCCGGGTCGTCGGCCCAGCGGGCGTACGCCAGGCAGGCGGCGACGAGCATGCCGGCCGAGCCCACCTCGCGGCTGAGCCGGCGGGCCCGCTCGGCGGCCTCGCCCATCTCCTCGCCCCGGTCCAGCTCCTCCAGGACGTGCGCGCGGTGCAGCGCCACCCGGGCCGCCAGCCACGGGTCGACGTCCGCCTCGGCGGCGGCCCGGTCGATCTCGTCGAGCGCGTCGGCCCAGCGCTGCCGGTGCACGTACGCCAGGGCCAGCCGGTCGTGCGCGGCGGCCCGCTCCCGCTGGTCGCCGTGCCGGTCGAGCTGCTCCGCCGACTCGCGGGCCAGCGCCAGCCCCTCCTCGGCGCTCTCGTCGGTCATGCAGAGCAGCGCGCCGAGGCGCCCGGCCACCACCTGTGCGCGCACCGGGTCGGGCACCGCCCGCCAGGCGGCCAGCGCGACCCGGTTGGCCTCGATGGAGGCCGCCGGGTCACCGTCGTCGTTCAGCTCGCCCGCGCGCAGCTCCAGCCGCCGCGCCACGGTGGCCGCCGGCAGCTCGGCGGCGCCGAACCGCTCGTCGTACGCCTTGAGGACGGTGGCGCAGTCGTCGGTACGGTGGGTGCGCCAGCACTCGTCGGCGAGGGCGAGCAGTTCCTCGGCGCTCGCCCCGGCCGGCACCTGCACCGGCTCCGCCCCGGCCACGTCGTTCGGCGCCGGCTCGGGGGTGCGGGTCGGGCGACGACGCAGGCTGGCCGAGAGCGGCAGGTGCTCCCCGACGGGCTGCGCGGCGAGCCGCCGGGCGACCACCTCCGACTGGTACGCCGTGCCGTTGCGCGCGTCGAACCGGGCGGCCAGCGCGGTCGCCGCGTCGGTCAGCTCGGCGGCGAGGCTGGCCACCGGCACCTCCCCGGCCGGCCGGTCGCCGAACGCCCGGCGGTGCACGGTCAACTCGCCCGGCACCTGCCGCAGCGCCGCCGCGGCGGTGGCGGCGAAGTGCATGGCGGCGGCCGGGGTGGGCGCCCGGTCCAGCCAGTCCAGGTGCCGCTCGACGAGTTCCAGGGCGCGGGCGTCGTTCCCGGTCAGGGTGCAGAACTCGACGTGGTCGGCGATCTCCCACAGGTCGGAGAGGTTCGACCGCAGCCGCCGGTACGCCTCCCGGTGAGCGTTCCGCGCGGCCTCCGACCGGCCGGTACGCAGGTACGCCGGCAGCAGCGCGGTGAGGATCGCCTGCGGCTGCTCGGTGCAGCTGAGCCGGCCGGCGAGCACCGGCTCGGCCAGCGCCACCGCCTCGTCGTGCCGGCCCACCTCACACAGGTGGTGCACCTGCGTGGTCGGGTCGCAGCCGGCGCAGTCGGAGAGGGCGTCGCGGGGGGTGGTCATCCACCGGCGGTACCAGTCGGCCGCCTCGTCGTGCGCCCCGAGGTGCGACGCCACCAGGTAGCGGTGCTTGTACACGGCCTGGAGCGAGTGCCCGGTGTCCCGGTAGCGCCGCTCCATGTCGTCCAGCACCGCGTAGGTGCGGTCCAGCGGCAGCTCGGGGAACTTCAGCATGGCGCTGACCATGTACTTGAAGTGCCAGAGCAGCTGGTGGGCGAAGCGCTGGTGGTAGGGCTGCGGGTCCCGGTCGAACTCGGCGAGGCACCAGGAGAAGGTCACGAAGGACTTCGCCGGCTCGCCGCCGTAGACGTACCCGGTGGTGGCCTGCATCCGGGCGGCGAAGGCGAGGTGCCGGTCGTCGCCGGCGTCGGCCCGCCGGATCAGCTGCTCCAGCGCGGCGGTCTGCCCCGCCCCGTACGGCATGTTGTGCGCCTCGTGCAGCAGCCGCCACAGGTCGTCGTCGTTCACGGTCGGTTCACTCCCGTCCCGGTACGGCCCGGCCGAGCAGGCCGAGGAAGGAACTGTTCAGCAGGGCGGCGTCGGCCGCGCGGATGGGGTGGTGCCCGAGCAGCAGCGCCTGCCCGTAGAGCGCCTCGACGGCGAGCCCGACCAGCTCCGGGTCGGTCAGCGTGGTGACCCGGCGGACCAGCGGGTTGCGGTGGTTGAGCACCAGCTGCGGGCGGTCCGGCGGGGCGGAGGCGGCCAGCGCGTCCAGCACGCCGCCCCACAGCTCGTCGGCTTTCTCGCGGCTGGCGGCGAGCTGGTCGTTGAACGCCGCTGACCGGCTGACCAGGTAGAGCGCCGGCAGCGAGACCGGGTCGTACGCCCGGACCACCACCTCGCAGCCGAGCCGTTCCAGGGCCCGCTGGGCGCCGGTCAGGAACGGCCGCAGGGCCAGCTCGACGTGCGGTTCGAGCGCGTCGAAGCGGGTGGTCAGATCGCTCGGCTCCAGCCGTTCGATCAGCACCGACCGGTCCACCGCGGGCAGCCGCTCGATCAGCTCGGTGTCGTACGTGTAGCCGCCGTTGACCACGGCCAGGTCCTGCGCCGCCGCGACGGCGGCGAGCTGGCGGAACTCGTCGAGGCTGGCGGCGTACCGGAGCAGGCCGTGGCGCTGCCGGAACTCGGCGAGGGTGAGCGTGCCGACGTTGGTCTCCATCGGCCACCACTGGTCGACCAGGCGCAGCATCTCGTCGTCGTGCAGGGCCAGCGCCTTGACCCCGAGGTGGTGCACCTGGAGGAACTCGGCGAGCCGGCGCGGGTCGTGCTTGGCCAGCCGGACCAGCCAGCCGCGCACCTGGTCGCCGAGGGCGTCCCGGGTGCCGGTGAGCAGGGTGTCCTCGTAGAGCGCCTCGCGGCTGGCGGTGGGCCGCAGCTCGCTGGCGTCCACCACGCAGTGGGCGAAGAAGGCCCAGTCCGGCAGCAGCCCGTCGGCGTGCTCGGTGAGCAGCATCCGCTTGAGGTAGACCCGGTGCCCGGCCCGCGCCGCCGGGTTCACCGGGGTGGGCAGGATGAAGGCCACCCCGGTCAGCCCGGCCTCCGGCACCGCCAGCGGCACCACGTCGAACGGGACGAAGCCGAGGGTCTCCTGCGCGTACCGGACCAGGGCCGCCCGGTCCAGCGGCGCGCCGGGGGCGGTCGGCCAGGGCGGCGGCCCGGCGGTGGTCGGGGTGTCGCCGACCCGCACGTCGACCGGCAGCAGGCTGCCGTAGAGGCGGGCCAGCTCCGTCACCGTCGGCACGCCGAGCCACTGGTCGGCGTCGCGGCGGGGCACCAGTGTGACGGTGGTGCCGGGCTCCGGCCGGGCCTGCTCGGGCGGGGCGGGCCGGACGGCGTACCGGCCGTCGGACCAGCCCGTCCAGAGCACGGTCGGCTGGTCGGCGTGCCGGGTGACCACCCGGATCTCGTCGGCGACCAGGAAACAGGAGAGCAGGCCGATGCCGAACTGGCCGAGGAACTCGTGCCGGGAGAAGCCCAGCTCGTCGCGCTTGGAGCTGCGGCCGATGGTGGCCAGCAGCTCGTGCACCTGCGCCTCGGTGAGGCCGACGCCGGTGTCGTGCACCCGCAGGGTGCCGTCGCCGGTCAGCTCCGGCGGCTCGATCCGGACCCGGGCGGGGGCGTCCGGTTCGGTGGCGCGGCGGGCGGTGATCGCGTCGACGGCGTTCTGGAGCAGTTCCCGGACGTACACCCGTGGGCTGCCGTAGAGGTGATGACTGAGCAGGTCGACCACGCCACGGAGGTCGACCTGGAAGGTGCGGTCCACACGCTCTCCCCGGTCGGATTCGGCGCTCACCGTACCGGTGATCACCGACCCTGTCCGACCCCTTTCCGGTCGCCTTGACCCTCGACCCGGTCGAGGCGGCAGGGTCCGTCGGCATGACCGCCACCCCACTCGGCCGGGACTACCGGCTGCTCTGGTCCGCCGCCGTCTCCTCCCGGTTCGGCGACGCCCTGCGTACGCCGGCGTTGGCCCTGCTGGCCGCGACGCTGACCCGCGACCCCCGGGCGGTGGCCGTGGTGACCGTCGCGGGGCAGCTCCCGCCGCTGCTGCTCGGCCTGCTCGGCGGCGTGTACGCCGACCGCTGGGACCGCCGCCGGACGATGGCGCTGGTGGACGCCCTGCGGGCGGCCGTGGTCGCGGCGCTGGCCGTCGCGGTGGCGGTGGACCGGGCCGGGGTGCCGGCGCTGGTGGCGACGGCGTTCCTGCTCGCCGCGCTCGGCGTCCTCTTCGACGCCGCCTCGTTCGCGCTGCTTCCCGCGCTGGTGCCCGCGTCGGCCCTGCCCGCCGCCAACGGCCGTCTCCAGGCCGGCACCGCGCTGGCCGGCGCCCTGCTCGGCGCCCCGCTGGCCGGCGTGCTCTTCGCGGTCGCGCCGAGCGTCCCGCTCACCGTGGACGCGGCCACCTTCGCCCTCGCCGCCCTGCTCACCCTCGCCCTGTCCCGGTCCGCCGCCGGCCCCGGTCGGCGTCGCGGCGCCCGGCCTGGCAGCGCCCAGTCGGCACCCGGTCCCGGTCGACCGGGCACCGCCGCCGGCCCGAACGGGCGCGAGGGCCGCCGCGAGCGCGGCAGCGCGGGGCGCTCGGTGTGGCGGGAGGCCGCCGACGGGGTGCGGTGGCTGCGGGGTGAGCCGACGATGTGGCGGATCACCCTGCTCAGCGCGGGGACGAACCTGGCGATCAGCGCGCTGATGGCGGTGCTGGTCCTCTACGCGCTGGACGTGCTGCGGGTGCCGCCGGCCGGGTACGGGCTGTTCATGGCGACGGTCGCGCTCGGCGGGCTGGCCGGGGCGCTCGGGGCGGGGCGGCTGGCCGCCCGGCTCGGCACCACCTCCGCGCTGCGCGCGGTGCTCGCCACGCAGACCGTCGCCCTGGCCGCCTTCGCGCTGGCCCGGCACTCGGTGGTGGCCGGGCTCGCGCTGGCCGTCTTCGCCGCCGGCGGCACGGTGTGGAACAGCCTCTGGGTGGCGTACGGGCAGGGCCGGGTGCCGGCCGCGCTGCTGGGTCGGGTGGGTGCCACCCAGCGGATAGCGGCAGTGCTCACCGCACCGGTCGGCGCGACGCTCGCCGGGCTGGCCGGGGCGGCGTACGGGGTGGGTCCGGTGGTCGGGGCGGCGGCGGTGGTCTTCGCGCTGGTCACGCTCGCGGCGTGGCGGGCACTGCGGCCGGCCGCGCCGGCACCGGACGGCGCCCCGCCCACCAGCGCCGGGACAGCAGCCCGGCCAGGGCCGCTCCGGTCGCGTTGAGCAGCACGTCGCCCCGGTCCCGCCACACCTGCCCCATCGGGGCAGCCTAGCCGGGGCGCTGGGCCAGTCCGGAGAGGCGCAGCGCCAGCCGCCGACGGACGGTCGGGGCGCCGGCGACGACGCGGAGCACCAGGTCGCGCAGCGGGCGGACGACCGGCGGAACGGTGGCGAGCCGGGTCAGCCGGTCGGCGAAGCCGGCGACCTCCTCGGCCAGCGGTCGGCGCGCGGCCGAGTAGTCGTCGAGCAGGGTGTCGGTTCCGCCGGCGATCACGTCGGCGAGGGTGTCGCCGAGGGCGACCGCGTCGCAGATGCCGAGGTTCATCCCCTGCCCGCCGGCCGGGCTGTGCACGTGCGCGGCGTCGCCGGCCAGCAGCACCGGGCCGGCGCGGTAGGTGTCGGCGACCCGGTGGTGGATCCGGAACCGGGAACTCCAGATCACGTTGGTGACCCGGTCCGGCCGCCGGGCCGGCCCCCGCTCGTCGAGCAATGCCTGGAAGTACGCGGCGTCCGGCGCGCGCGGGGCCTGGGCGACCGAGGCGACCACCCGGACCACCCCGTCCGGCAGCGGCGCCCAGACCAGCGGCCCCGGCCGGGCCAGGAAGAGCGCGATCTCGTCGCGGGGCAGCACGCTGCGCACCCGCACGTCGGCGAGGACGAACGACTCGCCGCGGCCGGCCGGTCCGCCGAAGCCGATCCCGGCCAGCTCGCGCACGGTGCTGTGCATGCCGTCCGCGCCGATCACCCACCGGGCGTGGACACGGCCGCCGTCGGCGAACCCGACCACCGCGCCGGCGTCGTCGCGGTCCAGGCTGCTCACCTCGTACGGCCGGTGGACCCGGCCGCCCAGCGCGGTGAGCCGGTCGGTCAGCACGGCCTCGGTGACCGCCTGGGAGACGAGCAGCGCGTACGGGTAGCGGCTCGGCAGGTCGGCGAAGCCGACGCCGAACAGCACCCGGTCGCGGTCGCGGACGGTGAACCGGTGCGACGCCGCTCCCCGGGCCACCAGCAGGGCGGCGGCACCGATCCGATCCAGCACCTCCAGGGTGTACGCGTGCACGACGGCGGCCCGGGAGGTGACCGGCGATTGCGCGGCGCGGTCGACCACGGTCACCTCCACCCCCCGCCGGGCGAGGCTGGCGGCGACGGTCAGGCCGGTCGGCCCGGCCCCCACCACCAGGACGTCGGTGCGCTCGGGCAACATGGCCCACCTCCTATGTCAACAAGTGTTTGCCAACGCTTGTAGGCAAGGTTAGGCCGGGTCGGAGCGCCGTGTCAACGCTTGTTGGCATAGAGTCGGAGGCATGACCGCCGCAACTCCGGCCCGCCGCTCGGACGCCACCCGCGCCGCGATCCTGCGCGCCGCCCGGGAACGGTTCGCCGCCGACGGATACGAGCGCGCCACCATCCGGGCCATCGCCGCCGACGCCCGGATCGACCCGTCGATGGTGATGCGCTACTACGGCAACAAGGAGGGGCTGTTCGCCGCGGCGGCCGAGTTCGACCTGCGGCTGCCCGACCTGGCCGACGTGCCGACCGGGCAGCTCGGCGAGGTGCTGATCCGGCACTTCCTGGACCGCTGGGAGGGCGACGAGACGCTCGCCGCCCTGCTCCGGGCGGCCAGCACCAACCAGCGTGCCGCCGAGCGGATCCGCGGCATCTTCGCCGACCAACTCACCGCCGTCGTGGCCCGGTTCGGCACCGACCCGGCGACCACCGCCCGCCGCGCCGGCCTGGTGGCCAGCCAGACCCTCGGCCTGGCCTTCACCCGCTACATCGTCGGCCTGCCGCCCATGGTGGACGCGGCGCCGGCCGAGCTGGTCGCCTGGGTCGGCCCCACCCTCCAGCGCTACCTGACCGGGACGGCCCCGGACGGGCGTACCGCGTGACGATGACGGCCGTGGTCACCCAGCGGTGACCACGGCCGTCGGTGCCGCGGGACGGATCAGCCGGCGATGCCGCCCGGCTGGTCACCCTTGGCGACGGGTGCCCGGACCAGGTTGCCCCACTCGGTCCACGAACCGTCGTAGTTGCGCACCTGCGGGTAGCCGAGCAGGTGCCGCAGCACGAACCAGGTGTGGCTGGACCGCTCACCGATCCGGCAGTACGCCACCACGTCGTCCGACGGGCTCAGCCCGAGCTGATCGGCGTAGATGGCGCGCAGCTCGTCCGCGGACTTGAAGGTGCCGTCCTCGTTGGCGGCGGACTTCCACGGCTTGCTGACCGCGCCGGGGATGTGCCCGCCGCGCAGCGCGCCCTCCTGCGGGTAGTCCGGCATGTGCAGCATCTCGCCGGTGTACTCGCCGGGCGAGCGGACGTCCACCAGCGGGCGGCCGGCGGCCACGTGCGCCATCACCTGCTCGCGGTACGCCCGGATCGGCGTGTCGTCGCGCTGCGGCACCGGGTACTCGGCGCGGGGACGGGTCACCTTCTCCCGGGTCAGCTCCCGCCCCTCGGCGATCCACTTCTGCCGGCCGCCGTCGAGCAGCCGCACGTCGGGGTGGCCGAAGAGCGAGAAGACCCAGAGCGCGTACGCGGCCCACCAGTTGAAGTTGTCGCCGTAGAAAACCACCGTGTCGCCCCGGCCGATGCCCTTGGCGGCGCACAGCTCGGCGAAGCTCTTCGCGTCGAGGTAGTCCCGGGTCACCTGGTCGTTCAGCTCCGTGTGCCAGTCGACCTTGACGGCGCCCGGGAGGTGACCGGTGTCGTAGAGCAGCACGTCCTCGTCGGACTCCACCACGACGAGCCCCTCGTCGCCCAGGTGCTCGGCCAGCCACTCGGTGGTGACCAGGCGCTGCGGATCGGCGTACGACTGGAGGCGGGGATTCGGATCGCTCGGCACAGGCATGATCCCCAAGGTACGCCGGATCGCGGCACGGCGGCCGGCCATCGGAAATCGGGTGCAGCGGATGTGACCGCCGGCACGTGACAGGGACGAACCCGCCGACCACAGAGGATCGACATGACCGTACGGCCGGACACCGGGCCGCCCCGGGCCGTCACGCCACCCGTGGACTTCACCGACCTCTACGAGGGCCACTTCCACCGGATCGCGGTGCAGTTGCACGCGTACCTGGGGGACCCGGCGGAGGCGCAGGACCTCACCCAGGAGGCGTTCTGCCGACTGCTCGAACGCTGGGACCGGGTCAGCGGGTACGACGACCCGTCCGCCTGGGTTCGCCGGGTCGCCTGGAACCTGGCAACCAGCCGGCTGCGCCGGGTGCGTACCGCCGTCCGGCACCTGGCCCGGCAGCGCGAGGAGTACGCGCCCGGGCCGGAACCCGACCGGGTGGCGCTGACCCGAGCGCTGGCCACCCTGCCCGCTACGCAGCGGCGGGCGATCGTGCTGCACCACCTGGCGCAGCTGAGCGTCCGGGAGATCGCCGAGCAGATCGGTGCGGCGGAGGGCACTGTCCGCTCCTGGCTCTCCCGGGGACGGGCCGCGCTGGCCACCCACCTCACCGAGCGGCAGGAGGCCCACGATGCGTGAGACCGCCCTGGACGAGATGTTCGCCGAGTTCGAGGCGGACGCGCTGACCATCTTCCGGCCCCCGGGCGTCGCGGCGGCCCAACGCCGGGTACGCGCCCGCCGGCGTCGGCGGCGTGGCCTGCTGGCCGGGCTCGTCGCCCTGCTCGTGGGCGCTCCGACGGGCGCACTCGCCGTCGCCGGGCGCGACGACCGGCCGCCCACGCCACCAACGCCCACCCCGGGCCGGCTCACCGAGCGGAAGGTGGTGGTGCCGGGAGCGGCCGGCGCACTGGTCGACCTGCGGTTCGTCGACGCGCGGCACGGTTGGGCTCTCTTCGACACCTGCACCCGGGAGGCGCCGACCGACTGCCGGCGGACGCTCGGGCGGACCACCGACGGCGGGGCGACCTGGCAGGGCGCAGCGCTGCCGGTGGGCGACGGCGGAGCCCAGTTGATGCCGGTGGACGAGCGGACGCTCGCCGTCGCGACGGGCGGCAGATTCCTGGTGACCACGGACGGCGGTAAGACCTTCACCAGCCGTCCGGGCGGGCCACCGTACCGGGACGCCTGGTCGGTTGCGGAGACGCGAAGCGGCTTCCGGCTGGCCTGCCCGGCTGAGCAGGAGGCGCGCGGCGAGGACTGCGACCGGTTCCACCTCGCCCGACTCGGCCGCGTACCGGCCCGGACGCAGCCGCCGCTGGCCCTCGACACGAACACCCGGGTCGATCTGGTCGAGGGCGGCGACGGCCGGCTCTGGTTGGCCAGCCTCAGGGACGGGCAGGCGACTGTCGTGGTCTCCGCCGACGGGGCGGCGACCTGGCGGAAGCTGCCTCCCCTCACCGCCTCGGCGACCCTCACCGTGTCACCCGACGGGGGTGACGCCTGGCTCGTGGACGATCGGCGGGGTGCCGTCTGGCGGTTGGTCGGTGACCAGTGGCAGCCGCGACCGGGGATGCCACATGCCCCCGTCGACGGCGGGTTCGCCGCTGCCGGCGACGGTGCCATCTTCGCCAACAGCCACGGGCGGGTCGGCTTCTGGGTGGACGGCGGCTATGTAGACCAGCCGGCGCTGCGGGACGCCCTCGCCCACAGCGGCAGCAGCGTGGTGCAGGTGGGGAGGCTGACCGACGGCACGCTCGTGCTCCAGGGCGACGGCGTCTGGCGGATCGTCGGCGTCGGCTCGGGCGTCGACCGCACCTGGACCTGGTTCTCCTGACCCGGCCCCGGCTCGGTCGACAACCGTCGACCCGTCGGCACCGACGCCTGGTCCTGGCGCCCGGAGCAGTCCACGCTCCGGCGCGCCGGTCAGGCCCGGCGGTGCACCAGGCGGCCGGCAACCACCGTGGCGAGGCAGGTGCCGTCGTCGGTGAAGACGGCCAGGTCGGCGCGGCCGGCCGGCACCAGCGCCGGCGGGCGTACCCGGTCGAGCACCGCGACGTCGTTGCGGGCGGCGGCGGCCCGCAGCTCCGGCTCGGTGACGTGCGCGGCGAGCACCGCGGCGACGCCGAGCCGGAACAGCGCGTGCACCCGCTCGCGCGGGCTCGGTGCCAGCGGCAGGGGCCCGTCGTGCACCAGCGCCGGCCCGAGGGTGCCGGCCCACCGCCGCACCCGCACCTGCGGGTACGCCTCCGTCAGCTCGTCGAGCGGCGCGACCGCCTCGATCCGGTTGCCGGTGACGAGCACCGCGCGGCCGGCGACCGGCTCGTCGTCCGGCGTCGACCGCAGCAGCGTGGCGGCGTGGATGGTCCGCACCGTCAGTCGCTGACCGGCCCGAGCAGCGGGCGCTTGGCGGTGACGGTGTCGCCCGAGGACCGCCCGGTGAGCCGCCGCTTGATCCACGGGGCCAGGTGCTGGCCGGCCCAGCGCAGGTCGGCGGCGCGAGCGGCCAGCCAGGGCGTGGGAGCCGGCTGCTCCGGGACCAGCAGCCACTCCTCGTCGCAGCCCACCCCGAGCGCCGTCAGCACCTGGGCGGCGACCCGCCGGTGCCCGGCGGCCGACAGGTGCAGCCGGTCGGTGCTCCACAGCATCGGGTTGAGGAAGGTGTCGTCGGCGTACAGGTCGACCATGATCGCGCCGTGCCGCTCGGCGGTCTCGCCGACCGCCCGGTTCATCAGCTCCATCCGGGGAGCGACCAGGCGCTGGCCGGGCAACCGCGCCATCACGTCGGCGAACCGGAACAGGATCACGTCGGCGCCGCCGGAGCGGAGCTGCCGCACCACGTCGTCGAAGCGGGTGACCAGGGTGTCCGGGTCGAAGTTGCGGCGCAGCGCATCGTTGCCGCCGGCCGCGAAGCTGATCAGATCCGGCTTCATCGCCAGCGCGGCGGGCACCTGCTCGGCCACCACACTGGGGAAGAGCCGGCCCCGGATCGCCAGGTTGGCGTACCCGAAGTCCGGCCCGGCCTCGGCAGCCAGTCGGGTCGCCACCAGGTCCGCCCACCCGCGATAGGTGCCGTCCGGGTACGCGTCGTCCATGCCCTCGGTGAAGCTGTCCCCCACCGCGACGAAGCTGCGCCAGCGCACACCGCCTCCCTCACGTCTTCGTTGCCTGCGGCGACCAGTCTGTCACCGGGTCGGCTGCCGGCGCTGCCACCCGTCGGGCGAACGTGGCGGAGGTCATCGATCCGGTTCCACCAGGGGCCGCTAATCGGTCAGGTACCGGATGATGACGGCCCGCAGCTCGTCGTGCTGCTCGCTCAGCGCCGAGCCCGGGTCTCGCCACTTCGACGCCGGGTACAGCCAGACCGGCTTGCCGACGATCTCCGGCGGCTCCCACTCGTACCTCGGCCAGACATGAGCGTGCAGGTAAGGGTCCGTGTTGCCGAGGATCTCCAGGTTCACCCGCCGGAAAGCCGGGTCGGCCTCGGCGCAGGCCCGCTCGACCGCCTCGCCCAGCCGGTCCATGCTCTCCAGGTACGCGAGCCGCTTCGCCCTGGGCAGGTCGGTGAGCCGCTGTACGGCCGGGTCGTCCGCGAGCAGTACGCAGTAGCCCGGGAGCCACTGCACATCTCCGATCACGGCGAACCCGCCGGAGAGCCGGGCCAGGACGGTGGGGTTCTCCCCGCGCAGCGCCGAACCGATCCGGTCGAGCCGCCAATCGATCATCATCGGATCATGCCGCATCGGTCGGCTCAGCTCACCAATCGTCGTCCGGGGCCTCGACCATCGGCCGGCGGTACGGCCCCCACGCGACGAACCGGGCGAACAGTTCCCGTGGAGTGGGCCCGTCGTGCGGGTTCAGCCGGAACAGGTCGTGGGTGGCCTCGTGATAGAGGCCGGAGAGGTAGATGGCCAGGTCGACCGGCTGATCGGCGTACTCGATCTTGAGCAGCAGTCGGGCCTCGGCGCAGGGCCACGGCAGGCCGCAGGCCCGGCACACCCAGAGTGGGCGGATCGGCAGGTGCGGTGGGCGGCCCGGCGGATACGCGCGCGGCCGATCGGCGTGCGGGCCGAGGCGGGGTACGGGGAGCTGGCTGAAGATCACCGGCTGCTCCCGTTCGCCCGGCACCGCACCCAGTGGAACGGTTGGCGCATCTCGACCTCCTCGGAACGTGGGGCGGGGCCGCCCCTGCACGGGGGGTCACGGGCGGCCCCGGAGCGGGCGGACGGCAGGCGACCCGCTACGTGACAGTCTGGTGAGGACGCGACTACCGTCGGAAGGCATCGACGCCGGCCGGGGCGAGGCCCGGTCAGCTCCTCCGGCCACGGGGACGGGCCGTGGAGACGCCGAGGGAATCGTGGAGGAAGTGTGGAAGGCGAGCCGACCGCCGAGCTGATCCGGGCCCAACTCCGCCGGCTGCGGGTGAACGCCGAGCTGAGCCAGGAGGAGTTCGGGAAACTCGTCCACTTCTCGGGCTCCCAGGTGTCCGCCGTCGAGCTGGGCCAGCGCCCGCTCGACCGGTTCTTCCTCAAGCGGGCGGACGAGGTGCTCGGCACGGGTGGGCTGTTGACGTCCCTGCTGAAGCTCGCCGAGCGGGACGGGCAGCCGAGCTGGTTCCGGCCGTGGCTGGAGGCGGAGCGGCAGGCCCAGCAGTTGAGGTGTTACCAGCCCACCTTGATTCCGGGGCTCTTGCAGACGGACAACTACGCGCGAGCCGTCATCCGCACCAATGGCACGCTCAGCGACGAGGAAGTCGACAAGCGGGTGGCCGTGCGGATCGATCGGCAGGCCATCTTCTCGAGGCCGACGCCGCCCGAGTTCGTGGCGGTGATCGAAGAGGCTGTACTTCGCCGGGTGGACGAGGACTTCCGGGGAGTAATGGCGCAGCAGATCACCTGGCTGATCGAACGGGCAGGTCTGCCGAACATCAGCGTGCATCTCATCCCGACCGAAGTCAGCATGCACGTCGGGCTGACCGGGCCGTTCACTCTCGCGCGCGGCGTGGACGGCGGGTGGATCGGGCATCTCGAGAACCATCTGGGTGGCGTTGTCATCGACAGTGATGACGAAATGGCTATCCTGCTGTCGCGGTGGGAGGGCGTTCGGAACGAGGCGCTGTCTCGCCGGCAGTCCATCGAGCTGATGAAGGAAGCGGTGACGTCATGGACCTGACCGGCGCTACCTGGCGTAAGTCCACCCGCAGCGGCCAGGGCGAGTGCATCGAGGTGGCCGACAACCTGCCCGGCGTCATCGGCGTCCGCGACAGCAAGGACCCAGCCGGGCCGGTGCTCACCTTCGCCCCGCAGACCTGGCGCGCCTTCGTCACCTTCGCCAAGCGGCACTGACACTCGGGGCCTGCCCACCTACTGACCGAACGTGAATCGCAGGTTCGCGTTGATCAGCTGGTTGAGTCGCTTACGCATGTGCCCCAGCAGCGCCGGCTCCGGCAGCGGCTCGGCCATGAACAGGGTCCAGCGCAGGTCTGTCCCGCCTCCGCCGTCGGGCAGGAGGTCGAACCGTACCCTCGCGTCCGGCCGCTTCCGCCAGATCGAAGACCACACGACGAGGTGCGGTTGATCTGCGCTCAGCGGCCGCGGTCGATCCTCGTCATCCAGGAGCAGCAACCAGGGGCGAGCCGGATCGCGATCCGGCTCCGTCAGCGCCTCGAAGATCACGTGGGGCGGTGCGGGCTGATTGCGCTTGCGGGAGCCACCTTCGAGCATGCCCAAGGCTAGACAGCCGCCTGCACTGCTAAGCGGCTTCAGACTGCCAAGTTGTACCACGCTTCGTGCATAGTGATCGCATGGTTGCTCTCCGGATTCGTGACGTGCCGGAAGAGGTACGGGACGCTCTTGCCGCCCACGCCAAGGGCCGAGGCCAATCACTCCAGGCGTACCTGCTGGAACTGGTGGAGACACAGGCCCGTCGCCTGCGCAACACCTCGCTCGTCAACCATGTCGGCGGCAGATCGTGCGGATCGCGCTCGCTGCCGGGTGGAAGCGCAGCGGAGTTGGCCGACCAGCGTGAACAGCACGGACCCTGAGGGGATGCGACGCGTCCGTCCTCGCGCTGCCCTGGTCGAGGGCGGGCCGCCCCGGAGGACGGCCCGCCCTGTCGTACCCGATGGGTCAGTCCACGGCGGCGATGATCTGCATCGACGCCAGGCTGCTCGACTCGGCCTTCTCCGCGACCTTCTTCCCGGCCTTGTCGACGAGAATCAGGGTGTACCGGCTGCCGCTGCGCACCCGGGCCACCACCGAGCCGTCCGCCTGGAAGTAGGCCTGCCGCAGTTCGCGGCCGCCCAGCGGCAGGGTCATCACATTGCCGGTCCGGGTGTCGAGCACGGCGTTGGCCGACAGACTGCGAGCCGCGTCGCCATAGGTGCCGTCGCGGTCGATCCGGAACAGCGCGATCCGCCGCCCGTCCGGGGAGATGCTGGCGACGTCGAAGCAGACGTACCGGCTGCCCTTGCTGCCGAGGCCCGGGATGGTGCGCCGCCCGGCGCCGGTCCGGTCGGTGACGACGACGGCGCCGTTCGAGCCGTCGGCGAAGGCCACCGTGCCGTTGGCGGCCCAGACCGGGTGGCAGCCGTCGAAGCCGGCCACCTCGGTGAAGGCGCCCGACGACACGTCCAGCAGGCCGGCTTTGGAGAAGCTGCCGTCCGCCGCGCCCAGCCGCACGGTGAGCTGCCGGGAGTTCGGCGACCAGGTGGGCGACCAGCACATGTTGTCGACCAGGTCGTGGAGCTTGCGCTTGCCGGAGCCGTCCAGGGCGGAGGTCCACAGCGCGCCGCCGTCCTCGACCCAGGCCACCCGGCGGCCGTCCGGCGAGACGGCGGCGTTGAGCTGCGCCGGGTTTACCGGCAGGGCGAGCCGCCGGACGGGGGTGTCACCCGGCTTCCACGAGTAGAGGTGGGCGGTGTCGGCCCCGCCCGGAGTGAACGGGCCGTAGTGGAGCCGGCCGAAGGTGGCGGTGCTGGCGGGCTGGCTGCTGGTCGACGTGGCCGGCGGGGCGATCGACGGGCTGCCGGAGGGCGACGGGGTCGGGGACGCGGTGGGCGACGGGCTGGCGGTGACCGACGGCGTGGTGCCGGGGACCGGGTCGGCGCCCCGGTTCGGCAGGATCGCGAACGCGGTGCCGGTGGCCGCGCCGAACAGCACCACCGCCGCGGCCGAGGTGGCGATCGCGCGCTGGATGCCGATCCGGCGGGACGTCCGCAGGGCGCGGTCCCGCAGGTCGACCGGGGTGACCTCCTCGGCCAGGTCGGCGAGGTCGAGCCGGAGACGCTGGTCGTTCATCGGGCGTTTCCTTCCAGGACGTACAGCTCGGCGAGCTCGGGTGCGACGCTGCGCAACTTGGCCAGCGCCTTGGAGGTCTGGCTCTTGACGGTGCCGACGGTGACGCCGAGCAGTTCGGCGGCCTCGGCCTCGGTGCGGTCCTCGAAGAAGCGCAGCACCAGCACGGCCCGCTGCTTCGGGGAGAGCTTGGCCAGGGCGGCCCGCAGGGTCAGCCGCAGGGTGGTCTGGTGGGCGTGGTCGGGGCCCGAGTCGCCTCCGCGTGGTTCGGGCAGCTCGCCCGTCATCGACTCGGACACCCGGCGGCGTCGCCACCAGGAGACCTGCAGGTGATACATGATCTTGCGGGTGTACGCCTCGGCGTTGCCGCTGTCGTGCAGCCGGCCCCACGACCGGTGGGTACGGGCCAGTGCCGACTGGACGAGATCCTCGGCGAGGTGCTGGTCACCGGTCAGCAGGTAAGCCGAGCGCAGCAGCGCCGGCGTCCGGGTACGGACGAACGAGTCGAACTCACTCAGGAGAGGGTCCACACGAGCCGATCCTTGGGGTAGTCGTTGATGCCTCTCCAGACGCCACCCCGGGATCGCCGGGTTGCCGTGCGGCGGCCGATGTGCGCGACAAGTTTCGGCACCGACCCGCGTAATCGCGTCGCCGGCCCCGCCGCGCCGGTCGTACGCTGCGCGGATGCTGCTACGTACGTCGACCCTGCTGCTGCGGACCCTGCGCGAGGATCCGGCGGACGCGGAGGTGCCGAGCCACCGGCTCCTGCTGCGCGCCGGTTACATCCGTCGCGCCGCGCCGGGCGGCTACACCTGGCTGCCGCTGGGCAAGCTCGTGCTGGACCGGGTCACCGAGATCGTCCGGTCGGAGATGACCGCCATCGGCGACCAGGAGGTGCACTTCCCGGCGCTACTGCCGGCCGAGCCCTACCGGACCAGCGGCCGGTGGACGGAGTACGGCGACGACATCTTCACCCTGGCCGACAGCAAGGGCGCCGAGCACCTGCTCGCCCCGACGCACGAGGAGATGGCCACGCTGCTGGTGAAGGACCTCTTCACCTCGTACCGGGACTTCCCGGTGACGCTGTTCCAGATCCAGACGAAGTTCCGCGACGAGGCCCGACCCCGGGCCGGCCTGCTACGCGGGCGCGAGTTCCTGATGAAGGACGCCTACTCGTTCGACCTCGACGAGGCCGGCCTTCAGGAGTCGTACGAGCGGCACCGGGCGGCGTACCGGCGGGTCTTCGACCGGCTGGGGCTCGACTACACGGTGGTGCACGCGACGTCCGGGGCGATGGGCGGCTCGGCGTCGGAGGAGTTCCTGGCCGCGACGCCGGTCGGCGAGGACACCTTCGTCGGCTGCACGGAATGCGACTACGCGGCGAACACCGAGGCGGTGACCACCCCCGCCCCGGCCGCGACCGACCCGGACGCGCAGCGTGCCACCGAGGTGCACGACACCCCGGAGACACCCACCATCGCCTCGCTGGTCGAGCTGGCGAACAGCCGCCGGCTGGCCGACCGGGACGACTGGACCGCCGCCGACACCCTGAAGAACGTCGTGCTGAGCGTGCGCCGGCCGGGCGCGGAGTCGTCCGACCTGCTGGTCATCGGGCTGCCCGGCGATCGGGAGGTGGACCTGAAGCGGGTCGAGGCGGCCCTCGCCCCGGCCACCGTGGCCGTCTTCGACGACTGGGCCGCCCACCCCGAGCTGGTCCGCGGCTACATCGGACCGCAGATCATGGCGAAGCTCGGCATCCGCTACCTGGTCGACCCGCGGGTGGTCACCGGCACCGCCTGGCTGACCGGCGCCAACGAGCCGGGCCGGCACGCGACCGACGTGGTCGCCGGCCGCGACTTCACCCCGGACGGCACCATCGAGGCGGCCGAGGTGCGCCCCGGCGACCCCTGCCCGGCCTGCGGCACCGGTGAGCTGACCATGCGTCGGGGCATCGAGATCGGGCACATCTTCCAGCTCGGCCGCCGCTACACCGACGCCTTCGCGCTCGATGTGCTGGGCTCGGCCGGCAAGCCGGTCCGGCCGACCATGGGCTGCTACGGCATCGGGGTCTCCCGGGCGGTCGCCGCCATCGCCGAACAGCACCACGACGAGCGGGGACTGGTCTGGCCGGCGGCGATCGCGCCGGTCGACGTACACCTGATCGCCGCCGGCAAGGGGCCGCAGCTCGACGCGGCGCTCGACCTCGGCGGGCGGCTCTCCGCCGCCGGCCTGCGGGTGCTGGTCGACGACCGGGTGAACGTCTCCGCCGGGGTGAAGTTCACCGACGCGGAGCTGATCGGCATCCCGCGCGCCGTCGTGGTCGGCCGCCGGCTCGCCGACGGGTACGTCGAGCTGCGCGACCGGGCCGGCGGCGAGCGGGTGGAGCTGCCGGTGGACGGGCTGGTCGAACGGCTGGTCGACGAGGTGGGCCGAACCCTCGGCAACCGGGTGTAGCGGGCGCGCCACCGGGTACCGCTGCGGGATCGACCAAGGGTGTTTTCGGAGGCTCTCATGTACCGGGTCAGTGACGTGATGACGAAGCAGGTGGTCTACCTGTCGGCGGAGACCACCCTGGACGAGGCGGCCAGGGTGATGAAGGAGGCGGACATCGGCGACGTGGTGGTCACCGACGGCGCCACCCTCGCCGGCGTGCTGACCGACCGCGACATCGTGGTGCGGGCGGTGGCCGAGCGCAGCGACCCGTCGGCCACCACCATCGGCTCGATCACCACCCGGGAGGTGGTGATGATCGAGCAGCACTCCACCGCCTCGGAGGCGGCGTCGCTGATGCGCGAGCGCAACATCCGGCGGGTGCTGGTCTGCGACAACGAGCGCAAGCTGGTGGGCATCGTCTCCCTGGGCGACCTGGCCATGCAGCTCGACCCGACCTCCGCGCTGGCCGACATCAGCGAGGCAGCGCCGAACGCCTGACCCGTGATCGACCCGGTGCCCCTCGCTCTCGTGGGCGTGGCGGTGCCGGGTCGATGGCGGCCGGGCCGCGACCTTCGTCACCGGAAGCCCGGCCGCCGATCGCCGACCGCCGGGCGTCCCGGGCGGTCGGCGGTAGCCTGGCGGGATGCCCGAGATGCCGACGAAGCTGGCCGAGATCGTCGAGGAGTTCGCCGCCGCACCCCGCGACGTGGTGCTGGAGATGCTGCTCGAATACGCCGACGTCATCCCGCCCCTGCCGCCGGGCGTGGACCGGGAGGGCATGGAGCAGGTGCCCGAGTGCCAGACCTCGTTCTTCCTCCGCGCCGAGGTCAGCCCGGACCGGACGGTGAGCACGATCTTCGACTGCCCGCCGGAGGCGCCGACCACCCGCGCCTTCGCCGGCATCCTCGCCGAGGGCCTGGACGGGGCGAGCGCGGAGCAGGTGCTGGCCGTGCCGGACGACCTCTACCAGCGGATGGGGTTGGCCCAGGCGATCAGCCCGCTGCGGGTGCGCGGCGGCACCGCCATCCTGGCCCGGCTCAAGCGCCAGGTCCGGGAACAAGCGGGCTGAGCTGGGTGTTCACCCCCGTTATGGAGATCGAGATCTACGCCGACGTGGTCTGCCCCTGGTGCTGGATCGGCAAGCGCCGGCTGGAGCAGGCGTTGGCGTCGTACGGCGGTGACGTGACGGTCCGCTACCGCCCCTTCCAGCTCGATCCCACACCTGTGACGGAGCCGAAGCCGCTGGTCGAGGCGATGGCCGCGAAGTTCGGTGGCCGGGAGCGGGCGGAGGCAATGTTCGCCCAGGTCACCGAGGTCGCGGCCGGGGTGGGGCTGGACCTGCGCTTCGACCGCGCGGTGCAGGCCAACACCTTCGAGGCGCACCGGCTGATCCGGTACGCCACCGAGCGCGGCCTGGCCGAGGAGATGGTCGAGGCCCTCTACGCGGCGCACTTCACCGACGGGGTGGATCTCGGCTCGCGGGACGCGTTGGTCGAGCTGGCCGGCAAGGTCGGCCTGGACGAGACCGAGGTCCGCGACCACCTCGACTCCCCGGTCGGGCGCCGCGAGGTGGCCGCCGACCTGACCGCCGCCCAGCAGCTCGGGGTGAGCAGCGTGCCCACCTTCGTGCTGGCCGGCAAGTACGCGGTCACCGGCGCGCAGGAGCCGGAGACGCTGCTGGCGGCCCTGTCCGAGGTGGAGCGCCGCGAGTCGGGCGCCTGACCGGGCATCGACCCCCGTGATGTTTCACGTGCAACCACATCGACCGGCGTGACGAGCTGGGCCGGCTGAGCCGACCCGATGAGCTAGGCCGGGCGGGCCAGTCCTTCGACCACCCGGGCGCCGGGCAGTGCGCCGAGCGCCGGGCCGGGCAGTGCGATCTTGCTGTGCCGCACCCCGGATCCGATGATCACGTGCGGGGTCGCGATCACCCGGGAGTCGACCAGGATCGGCCAGCTCTCCGGCAGGCCGATCGGGGTGATCCCGCCGTACTCCATGCCGGTCAGCTCGACCGCGTCGGCCATCGGGGCGAAGCTCGCCTTGCGCACGTCGAGCGCCCGCCGGACCACCCCGTTGACGTCCGCGCGGGTGGTGGCGAGCACGACGCAGGCGGCGTAGCGGATCTCCCCCTCCCGCTTGCCGGCGACCACGACGCAGTTCGCCGACACGTCCAGCCCCACCTCGTACGCCGCGCAGAAGGCGGCGGTGTCGGCGAGCGTCGCGTCGATCGGGGCGACCAGCACGTCGTCGACGTCCACCGGAGCCTCGACCGGCCACTGCGCCAACGCGGCGGCGACCGGCGACGCCAGCAGGTCGGTTCGGGTGCGGGCAGGTTCGGTCTTCAACGTCCCCATCACGGTTGCGATCTTCGCACCCCCCGCACTGATCCGCCCGTCGGCCGGCGGGGTTGACCGACCCCGCTTGCGGCGTGTCGCGGTGTCCCACGCTGCCGAAGCCGCGACACGCCGCAAACGGGGTCGATCACGCCGGCCCGGAACGGCGGGCTCAGCTGCCGCTGAGGAAGGCGTTCTCGCGCATGAAGGCGCGGTCGTCGGCGGAGGCCGTCTGGGCGACCCGGTGCACCTGCGGCCGGCGGGCCTCCAGGTCCTCCATGCCGTGCCGGACGGCGAGCCGGATCACGCCGTAGAGGAAGACGAACCCGAAGACGTAGAGGATGACGGTGGCGATGAGGGTGAACATGGCGCCACCGTAAGGCGAACGTGAACGGGATGAGGTTTCATCTCCGGCCGGTTCCCCCGTACGTGTCAGCCAGGTGATCCGCCCAGGTCCGCCGGCCCGTCGGGGTGGCGGTGGTGGTCAGCCCGCCCGCGCGCAGCGCGCTGCCCAGCCGGCCGGGAATCCGCACCGGCAGCACCGGCCGGCGCGAGCCCCGGGCCGCCCGCCAGGCGCGCACCGCCTCGTCGAAGCGGAGCACCTGCGGACCGCCGTACTCCTCGATGCCGCCCAGCGGGCCGGCGGTGAGCCGTTCGCTGAGCCGGCCGGCGACCTCATGCTGGTCGACCGGCTGGGCGAGCACCGCCGGGTCGCCGATCACCGGGCCGAGCCGGCTCGCCGTGCGCAGCAGCGCGTCCAGGAACGGCGGGAACTGGGTGGCCCGCAGCACCGTCCAGGGCACCGGGCCGGCGGCCACCACCCGCTCGGCCGCCAGCTTGTGCCGGTAGTAGGCGTAGGGCACCCGGTCGACGCCGACGATCGAGACGTAGACCAGGTGGGCGACGCCGGCCGCCCCGGCGGCGACGGCCAGCTCGCGGGTGCCGACCACGTCCACCCGGTGGGTACGCCGGCTGTTCGGCAGCGACGCCAGGTGCAGCACCGCGTCCACGCCCTGCACCGCCTCGGCCAGCCCGACCCCGGTCTCCACGTCGGCGACCACCCACTCCGCCGACGGGTCGTGCCGGGGCCGCCGGCTCATCGCCCGCACGTCGAACCCGTCCGCCCGCAGCCGGGGCAGCACCGCCCGCCCGAGCATGCCAGCGGCACCGGTGACCAGCACCTTCATTCCCGACTCCTTCCGGTCGACAGCTCGACGGGGCTGGCCGGCCGATCGTGACGTCACCTGAGCAGGTCGACCCCGGTCATCAGGATGAAGAAGGCGACGACGATCTCGCTGACGATCCAGGAGTTGTGGTCGGCCCAGTCCCGCATCCTCGGCAGCGCGCGCTCGGCCCGCCGGCCCAGCAGCAGCAGCGCCAGCAACGGCAGAGCGAGCAGCAGCAGGGTGAGCAGGAGGAACGGCACCAGGTGCCACCACGGCAGGTCGTACCGGACGACGTTCGCCCCCACGGTGGCCATGGTGAGGTCGTCGACGGGCATCGCCACCATGATCAGCAGACCGAGCCGGAACGCGTACCCGGGACCCGCGTGCTGCAGCCGGCTCATCCAGGCCGGCTGACCTTTCGAGTGCCGGCGCAGGAACACCACCGCGGCCAGCGCCACGAGCAGCGCCAGCACCACCTGGCCGATGGCGGTCCTGATCCCCTCGGCGGGGCCCGCCCCGACGTCCTCGGCGAGCCCGGTCACGCGCCGGGTGACCAGCCAGGCGGTCGTCGTGCCGGCCACCACCACGACCGCCGCGCCGGCCAGGAAACCCAGCGAGGCCTGCCGCGGCCGGTCGCCGGAGGCGAGGAAAACCGCCGCGACCAACTGCGTGCCGGCCACCATGACCACGGCCAACGGCAGGACGGTCAGGAAGCTCATCGCCTGCCCATCCTCCCGGCCCACCCCACCGGCCTGGGCCGATTCGCCGCATCACCCGATTGCCGGCGGAGCGCGGCGGGTCAGCGGGGTACGGCGGGCACCACCCGCCCGACGAGCAGCAGTCCGAGCAGGCCGCAGCCCGCCGCGACCGCCAGCATCCCCGCGTAGTCGACCGGACCGGGCGCCACCCCGGCGGCCAGCACGGTGCCGGTGAGCGCCAGCACCGTGGCGGCGAAGAGCGAGTCGCCCAGTTGCAGCGACGAGCTGTTGCGCCCCTGCTCACCGGGGGCGGACAGGTCCAGGGTGAGCACCGACAGGGACGGGAAGAGCAGGCCCATCCCGGTGCCGGCCACCGCCCAGCCCGCCACTGCGACCGCCACCGGCACGGCCGGGGCGACCGCCAGCGCGACCGTCGCGGTCCCCACCGTGATGCAGGCCAGCCCGGCCCGGGGGAACGCCGCCGAGGAGCGGGGCGCCGGCAGCCGCCCCTGCAACCAGGAGCCGGCCGACCAGGAGACCGCCCCGACGCTGAGCACCAGACCCGCGGCGGTCGGCGTGAAGCCACGCTCGCGGGAGAGCATCAGCGGGATCACCACCTCGGCGCCGGTGAACGCCGCCGAGGCCAGGCCGCGCAGGCCGATCACGGTGGGCAGCCCACGCGCCGCACGCAGGAACCCCGCCGGCAGCAGCCGGGGCGCGCAGCAGGCCAGGCCGACCAGCGCCAGCACCACCAGCGGTACGGCGAGCGGGCCGCGCTGCTGCCCCCCGTGGTGCAGCAGTGCGGCGCTCACCCCCGCCCCGGCCGCCCAGCCGATCCTCGCCAGCGCCCCGGCGGGGGCCCGACCGCCGACCGGCGCGGACAGGGTGCGCAGGCCGGAGTGGACCAGCAGCGCCGCCGGGACCGCCACCGCCGGCACCACGAGGAAGACCCAGCGCCACCCCAGGTGCTCCACGATCAGCCCGGCCACCGCCGGCCCGACCAACGACGGTACGACCCAGGCGGCGGCGAACGCCGCGAACACCCGCCGGCGCAGCTCCTCCGGGTACGCCTGCCCGACCACCACGTACAACGCGACCGAGAGCAGCCCGGAGCCGAAGCCCTGCACGGCCCGGCCGACGACGAGCTGCCCCATGGCGGTGGCGGTGCCGGCCAGCAGCAGCCCGGCCACGAAGAGCCCGACCCCGCTCCACATCGGCACCCGGGGACCCCGGGCGTCGCACCAGATGCCGGAGAGCACCATCGCGAGCACCCCGGCGGCGAACGTGCCGCCGAAGGCGAGCGCGTACAGGGCGAGACCGTCCAGCGCGCGGGCGACCGTGGGCATCGCGGTGCCGACCGCCAGCGCCTCGAACGCCAGCAGGGAGACCAGGGCGACGCTGCCCACCGTCATCGCCCGCAGGCGCGGGTCGTACAGGCGGGCGGCCGGGGCGACCGGCGGCGTGGCGGTGGCCGTCACCGGCCC
The DNA here is from genome assembly GCF_018070095.1 of Micromonospora sp. U56. NCBI lineage: Bacteria > Bacillati > Actinomycetota > Actinomycetes > Micromonosporales > Micromonosporaceae > Micromonospora > Micromonospora sp. U56. The sequence goes on along the minus strand of NZ_JAGPYL010000001.1, from coordinate 14,695 downwards.
GACCCGGCCCGGCGAGATGTGATCGACATGGGCTCAGCCTGCGACCTCAACCCGGGTTGAGGTCAACCGTGAGCCCGGTCTCGTCAGGCCGACTGCAGCGCCTCGCCGAGCCCCTTGACGAGGCCGGACATGTGCTGGTCGGCGAGGACGTGACCGGCGGTCACCACCAGCGCCAGGGGCCACTCGATCACCTGGAGGGCGGCCAGCACCCCCAGCCCCGCGTAGTAGGCGAGCTTGTCCGGCGGCGGCACCGCCATCTCGCCCATCATCGGGACCTGCACCCGGCGGGTGTACGCGCGGACCATCTCCTGGCCACCGCTGAGTTGTCGCGTGATGGTGCTCATTGCGGCCTCCCCCTGATCCGACTCCTCCGACGCCCACCCGGATTCCACGTCCACCCCGCCTCCATGCACCCCCACCGGCGCAAACTTCCCTCCTTCCGACGGCATAACGGGCGGCTCGCCGGGAAGCCAGGCCGCCTGACGAGCGCGGGAGGCGAGATGGCGTACGGCAGCAGCGGCGGGCACGGCGGGGAGCGGGGCCGGCGGCTCGGCCGTACTGCTCGATGACGGCGCTGGGCCGGGTCGCCGACCGCGTGCTCCCGCCGGTGCCACCGCTGGTCGCCGACGCGTCCCGTACCGTCGGCTCGGCCGCGTCGCGGCTGGTCCGCGCGGTCGGTCTGACCCGGCGCCGGGTCTGGTCGCGCGGTGGACGGCACCACATCGAGGTGCACGGCGTCTGCCAGGACGGCGGCGACCGGCTGGCCCGGCAGGTCGAGACGGCGCTGGAACGGATGCCCGGGGTGAGCTGGGCCCGGGTCAACGCGCCGTCCGGCCGGGTGGTGGTGGCCGTCGAGGAGCCGAAGCCCCGGCTGCGCGACCTGATCGCCACGGTGGCTCGCGCCGAACGGGTCTGCCCGCACGAGCCGGATCCGGAGATCCCGCCCCCGCACCCGCCCGAGGAGGGGCCGCGGACGCCCCGGACGCTCGGCGCGCTCGCCTCCGACGCGTTCGGCCTGACCATCTCGGCGGCCACCCGGATCCTGCCCTTCACCCCGGTCCCCGGTGAGGTGGCCGGCCTGCTGGGCGCGATCGACCTGCACCCGAAGCTGCACGCGCTGGCCGACCGGGGGCTGCGCGCCGACCCGCGCGCCGAGGTGCTGTTCCCGCTGGCCGAGGCGGTCGTCCAGGGGCTCACCGGCGGCTGGGCCGGCATCGCCCTGGACGGCGTGCAGCGGATCGTGCAGTGGGGTGAGGCGCGGGCGCAGCTCGCCGCCTGGAACAAGGCCGAACCGCGGCTGACCGGCGACCCGGAGCGAGCCGTCGCCCGCTCCCCCGCCACCGAGCGGGGCCAGCCGAAGGCCGACGGCCCGGTCGAGCGGTACAAGAGCTGGGTGCTGGCCGCCGGAGCGGCGGCCGGGGCCGCCGCGGTGCCGGTCGTCGGCGGCAAGCGCGCCGCCGCGCTCGCCCTGTCCTCGCTGCCGAAGGCCCCGGGCAGCGGCCGCGAGGGGTACGCCGCACAGCTCGGCCAGATGCTCGCCCGGCGCGGCGTGATCGCGATGGACCGCAGCGTGCTGCGCGAACTGGACCGGATCGACACGGTGGTGCTGGACGCGGCCGTGCTCGGCTCGGCCCGGGGCGTGCTCGCCGACCTGGCCCCGCTGGGCGACGCAGCAACCGGCGAGGTGGCCGCCCGCGCGTTCGCGCTCTTCGACCCGGCCGACCCGGACGGCTCGCGGGAGGCGGACGGCTGGCGGCTCGGCCCGCTCGACGGGCTCGACGTCACCGATCCCGGGGACACCCCGGAGAGCAGCCGGCTGCGCGAGGGCGGTGGCCAGCTCCTGGGCCTCGCCCACCACGACTCCCTCGCCGCCGTCATCCGGGTCGACCCGGAGCCGGCGCCGGGCGTCGACGCGCTGCCCACCGCCGCCCGGCAGGCCGGCCTACGGCTGGTCGTGGCCGGCGACGACCCGCAGCGGTACGCCTTCGCCGACGCCGTCCTGCCCGGCGGTGACCGCCTCGCCGAGTCGGTGCGCACCCTGCAACGCGAGGGCGCGGTGGTGCTGGTGGTGTCCGGTGACCGGGCGGCGCTCGCCGCGTCCGACTGCGGCCTCGGCGTCGCCGACGCGGAGGCGCTGCCACCCTGGGGCGCCCACCTGCTGGTCGGCACCGACCTGCGGATCCCGGCCCTGGTCATCGAGGCGGCGGGGGTGGCCCACCGGATGACCCGGCAGAACATCCGGCTCGCCATGGCCGGCGCCGGACTCGGCGCGCTGGGCGCCCTCACCGCCGACCGGCGGGAGCTGCCCGGCCGCAGCCTGGCAGCGGTGAACGGGGCGGCCGCGCTGGCCTTCGCCCACGGCGTCTGGCGGGCGCACCGGCTGCCCCACCCGGACGGCGCGCCCACCCCGGCCACCACCGCCTGGCACCTGATGCCGGAAGACACCGTGCTGCGGCAGCTCGACACCACTCCCGGCGGGCTGGCCGAGGCCGAGGCGCGCCGCCGGCGCGCCGCCGGCACGGGCGCGCGGCCCGGCATGGGCGGCGGCCTGCTACGCGCCTTCGTCGACGAACTGTCCAACCCGCTCACCCCGGTGCTGGTCGCCGGGGCGGTGCTCTCCACCGCGTTCGGCTCGCTGGTCGACGCCGCCCTGGTCGGCGGGGTGGTGGGCGGATCCGCGCTGATCGGGGCGGTGCACCAGCGCAACACCGAACGGTCCCTGGCCGAGCTGCTGTCCCGTACGGAGGTGACCGCCCGGGTCCTGCGCGACGGGGCCGAGCGGGTGCTCCCCGCCGAGGAACTGGTGCCCGGCGACGTGGTCACGCTCGGGCCGGGCGACGCGGTGCCGGCCGACTGCCGGGTGCTCACCGCCGACGGGCTGGAGGCGGACGAGTCGTCCCTGACCGGGGAGTCGCTGCCGGTGGGCAAGACCGTCGAGCCGGTGGTCGCCGCCGCCGTGGCGGACCGCCACTCGATGCTCTACGAGGGCACCACCGTGGCCGCGGGGCACGGCACCGCCGTGGTGGTGGCGACCGGCGCCGAGACCGAGTCCGGCCGCAGTCTCGCGCTGGCCGGGCAGGCACCGCCGGTCAGCGGGGTGGAGGCCCGGCTCGGCAAGCTGACCAGCGCGGCGCTCCCGCTGGCGGCCGGATCGGCGATCGCGGTGGCCGGGGCGGGGCTGCTGCGGGGCGTACCCCTGGCGGAGACGGCGGCGACCGCCGCGAACCTGGCCGTGGCCTCGGTGCCGGAGGGGCTGCCGTTCCTGGTCAGCGCCGCGCAGCTGGCCGCGGCCCGGCGGCTGGCCGAGCACGGGGCGCTGGTCCGCAACCCGCGCACCATCGAGGCGCTGGGCCGGGTCGACGTGCTCTGCTTCGACAAGACCGGCACCCTCACCGAGGGGAGCCTGCGGCTGGCCGGCGTCGGCGACGACGGCCGGTACGCCCCGGTGAACCGGCTCGACGACGGGCTGCGACGGACCCTCGCCGCCGCGCTGCGGGCCACCCCCGCCGCCGACGACCCGGACGATTTGCCGCAGCACACCGATCGGGCGGTCCGGCGCGGCGCCCGCGACGCCGGGGTGGTGGAGCAGGTCGGCGCGGACGGCTGGGAGGCGGTCGGCGGGCTGCCCTTCGAGCCGTCCCGCGGCTACCACGCCACCGTCGGCCGGACCGGTGACCGGCTGCTGCTCAGCGTGAAGGGGGCGCCGGAGACGGTGCTCCCTCGTTGCAGCGCCTGGCGTACGCCGGGTGGCCGGGACGAGCACCTGGACGACGACGGACGGGCCGGGCTGCACGCGATGCTCGCCGACCGGGCTCGGGCCGGGCACCGCATTCTCGCCGTCGGCGAGTGCCGGGTGGGCGCCGAGACGGTCACCGACGAGCAGGTGGCCGACCTGGTCTTCGTCGGCTTTCTCGCTCTCGCCGACGGGGTGCGCGAGAGCGCCGCCCCGGCCGTGCGCCGGATCCGGCAGGCCGGCGTGCACACCATCATGATCACCGGTGACCATCCGGCCACCGCCGAGGCGATCGCCTCGATCATCAGCGACGGCCACGACGCGCAGCGGGTGGTGACCGCGACCGAGCTGGACCAGCTCGACGACGACGCGCTGGGCGAGCGGCTGGCCCGCACCGACGTGGTCGCCCGCTGCACCCCCACCCACAAGGTGCGGATCATCCAGGCGTTGCAGAAGTGCGGCCGTACCGTGGCGATGACCGGCGACGGCGCCAACGACGCGCCGGCGATCCGGCTGGCCGACGTGGGCATCGCCCTCGGCCAGCGGGGCACCCCCGCCGCGCGGGCCGCCGCCGACCTGGTGGTCACCGACGACCGGCTGGAGACCATCATCGCCACCCTGGTCGAGGGGCGGGCGATGTGGTCCTCGGTACGCCACGCGCTGAGCATCCTGGTCGGCGGCAACCTCGGCGAGATCGCGTTCAGCGTGCTGACCGCCGCCGCGACCGGCCGGTCCGCGTTGACCGGGCGGCAACTGCTCCTGGTCAACCTGCTCACCGACCTGGCGCCGGCGCTGGCCATCGCGGTCCGGCCACCCGGCGCCGACCACGCCAACGGGCTGCTGCGAGAGGGTCCGGACACCTCCCTCGGCGAGACGATGACCCGGGAGATCGGCCTGCGCGCGGCGGCCACCACCCTCGGCGCGACCGCCGGCTGGACGGTCGCCCGGTACACCGGACGGCGCAAACGGGCCGGCACGGTGGCGCTGGTGTCGCTGGTCGGCACCCAGCTCGGGCAGACGGTGCTGGCCGGCGGCACCAGCCCGATGGTGCTCGCCTCCACCGCCGTGTCCCTCGGGGTGCTGGGCGCGGTGGTGCAGACCCCCGGGGTGAGCCAGTTCTTCGGCTGCACCCCGCTGGGGCCGGTCGGGTGGGGCATCGCCGCCGGCTCGGCGCTCGGCGCCACCTTCGCCAACGGCGCGCTGACCCGACTGGTCGAGCGGTTCCCGCCGACCGGCGACGGACCGACCGGGTCGACCGGCGACGGACCGACCGGGTCGACCGGCGACGGACCGACCGGGTCGACCGCCGACGAATCGACCGGGGACGGGCCGGCCGAGGAGAGCCCCGGCGACGGGTCCGCCGCGGCGGAGCCGTCCGCTCGGTAGGGCGCCGGTCCGCATGGCCGCGCCCGTCCCGGGTACGGGCCGGATGGAGGTGGGACGCGTGGAGACGGATCAGCCAAACGTGACGTTCATCGGCACCGCGACGACGGTGCTCCGGATCGGGGGCTTCACCCTGTTGACCGATCCGAACTTCCTGCACCGGGGCCAGCGGGCGTACCTGGGCAAGGGTCTGTGGTCCCGCCGCAGCACCGAGCCGGCGCTGACCATCCCCGAACTGCCCGCCCTGGACGCGGTGGTCCTGTCCCACCTGCACGGCGACCACTTCGACCGGGTGGCCCGCAAGGGGCTCGACCGCGAGCTGCCGATCATCACCACCCGGGCGGCCGAGCGGAAGCTGCGCAAGTGGGGATTCCGGGCGGCCGAAGGGTTGCCCACCTGGCGGTCCCGGGAGCTGAGCCGGGGGTCCAGCACCCTGCGGCTGACCTCGTTGCCCGGTCAGCACGGCCCGGGGGCGCTGGACCGGCTGCTGCCCGACGTGATGGGCACGATGATCGACCTGGACCGGGACGGGACGCGCCGATTCCGCCTCTACGTCACCGGGGACACCCTGCGCCGCCCGCAGCTCGCCGAGATCCCGCAGCGTTTCCCGGACATCGACGCGATGCTGATCCACCTGGGCGGCACCCGGATCGCCGGCATCCTGCTCACCATGGACGCGAAGCAGGGCGCCGACCTGGTCGAGCTGATCCGGCCGAAGCTGACCGTGCCGATCCACTACGACGACTACCCGGTGTTCCGGTCGCCGCTGCGGCACTTCCTCGAGGAGGCGAAGCGGCGCGGGCTGGTGTCGGGGGTGCGCACCATCCTGCGTGGCGAGACCGTGGCGCTGACCGGCTGAGCCGGGGTCCCCGTACACCGATCGCCGCCGTCCGGCGTGGAGCCGGAGGGCGGCGATCGATGATGGGACGGGATCAGGAGCGCTCGGAGATGGCCTCGATCAGGTCGCCCACCGGGCGCTCGGGCAGCGACCGGGCCACGTCGGCCACCGCCACGATCCCGACGAGCTCGTGCCCGTCGATCACCGGCAGCCGGCGCACCTTGTACTGGCCCATCGTGCGCAGGATCTCCGCGGCGTCGTCGTCGGCGCCGATGGTCACCGCCTCGCCCTGGGCCAGCTCGCCGGCCGTCACGTTGGCCGGGTCCTTGCCCTGCGCGAGAACCTTCACCACGATGTCGCGGTCGGTGAGCATGCCCTTCAGCTTGTTGTCGTCGCCGCAGATCGGCAGCGAGCCGACGCCCAGCTCGGCCATCCGCTTGGCGGCGGCCCGCAGGTCGTCCTGCTCACGGACGCAGGTCACGTCGTTGGTCATGATGTCGCGTGCGGTCGGCATGGGACACCTCGCTTTCCGGGGGTTGGTAACTGAATCGGTACCCCCGGTCCGCGGGACCATGCATCCGAGCGTCAGCCGGCCGGGTCCCAGGTGGCGGCGGCGCGGCGCAACCGGTCGTTGATCGCGCGGCCCACCCCGGTGTCAGGCGCCGCCTCGGCCAGTATCTCGGTCACCCCGGCCGCGTCCAGCCGGTGCAGGGCGTCGAAGAGCCGGGCGGCGGCCTCGGTCACGTCCCCGGCGGGCGAGAGCACCTCGACCGCCGCGTATCCGTCGGCCGGCCGCTCCCGGAAGGCCAGGAAACCGCGCCGGCCGCCGGCGGCCGGCGCCGGCTGCGTCCCCCCCACCACCCGCAACGGGGTACGCGGCGCGTAGTGCGCGGCCAGCGTCCCCGGCGCCACCGGCTGCCCGGAACTGCCCGGCCGTACGCTCACCGGCCCGACCGCCTCGACCAGCTCCTCCAGGGCGAGCGCACCGAGGCGCAGCACCACCGGCTGCGCGCCGCGCGCGTCGACGATGGTCGACTCGATCCCGCACCGGGTCGGCCCGCCGTCGAGCACCACCTCCACCGCGGCGCCGAGCCCCTTGACCACGTGCTCCGCCCGGGTCGGGCTGAGCTGCCCGAAGCGGTTCGCGCTCGGCGCCGCCACCGGCACCCCGGCGGCCCGGATCAAAGCCCGTGCGGAGGGCTCGTCCGGCACCCGGACGGCCATGGTGTCCAGCCCCGAGGTGACGATCGGCGGAATCTCGGCCGGCCGGTCCACGATCAGCGTGAGCGGCCCCGGCCAGAACCGCTCGGCCAGCGCGGCCACCGCCGGCCGCACCGGCCCGACGAGCTTCTCCAGGTCGGCGGTGTCGGCCAGGTGGGTGATCAGCGGGTCGAAGCTGGGCCGGGCCTTGGCCTCGAAGATCCGGGCGGCGGCCCGGGCGTCCAGGGCGTTCGCGCCGAGGCCGTAGACGGTCTCGGTCGGGAAGGCCACCAGCCCGCCGTCGCGCAGGACGGCGGCGGCCTCGGCGATGCCGCTGTCGGCGGGCAGGACGCGTGGGGATCCGGTGCTCACGCCCCGACGCTAGCCTGCCGACGTACCGGTCCTCCGGTCGGCCGCGCGATCATCCGCCGACACCTGCACCCGGCAGTACAGCTGGAGGACCTGCGGCGTGGGGTCGCTCATCGACTGTTGCGTGAGCGACGGACCGCCCAGACCCCGCCCACGATCGCCGCCGCGGTCGGCAGGAGCACACAGATGATCAGAACCAGCAGATGCCACAGCTTGAGAGCGACCATGGCGCAGAGGATAGGTAGCGCCTGCCACCGCCCGCTGTCCCGGCCGACGAAGGCCGACTGGCTTGGCTGTACGGATGCCCGTACAGCCAAGCCTCGTCGTTCCTGCCGCACGGGTTTGCTGGGGCAGACGGCCGCGACGGTCAGCAGCAGCTTGCGGCAGCTCCGCTGGTGGCGGGCTCCTTCTCGGCGGCCGGCGTGCAGCAGGCGCTCGCGGTCGCCTTCTCCAACTGCGGGGAGTCGGCCTTGACGGTGTAGACCTCCCACGGCTCGTTGCCGGGTCCGCGTACCCAGACCTTGTCCTGGAGGGCGTAGCAGCACTCCGTGCTGTTCTCCTCCAGCGTGACGAGGCCGGCGTCGGTGAGGCGCCTGGTCGCCGCGCTGACCTCGTCGGTGCTGAACACCTCCACCCCGAGGTGGTCCATGACGGTGGGCTGGTCGGGCTCGCCTTCGAGCAGAACGAGCTTCAGCGGCGGGTTCTCGACGGCGAAGTTGGCGTAGCCGGGTCGACGCTTCGCCGGCTCGACGCCGAACAGCTTGGAGTAGAAGGCGACGGAGCCTTCGAGGTCGGAAACGCGCAGGGCGAGCTGGACGCGGGACATGGTTCTCCTCCTGGGACGGGTCAGCGGATGTGCTGGCGGGGTCAGTGCGGTGGTGCGGGTGCGCTTGTCTAGACGATTTTCGAAGCAGAGACCCCACTGTTGCACCTTGTTTTGAAGTCTGTCAACCTAGAGGCATGTCGAAACAAGCGCTGCCGGTGGTGGACCTGCAAGCGATGGCCTGCTGTCCTCCGATCGCCGCGAGTCCGCTGGACCCCGCGCAGGCGGAGGTCGTCGCGCCGATGTTCAAGGCCCTGGGTGACCCGGTCCGGTTGCGACTGATGTCGATGATCGCCTCGGTGCCGGAAATCTGCGTCTGCGACCTGACCCCCGCGTTCGACCTGTCCGGGCCGACCATCTCCCACCATTTGAAGGTGCTGCGCGAGGCGGGCCTGGTCGACTCGGAGCGGCGCGGCACGTGGGTCTGGTACCGGGTCAAGGCGGAGGCGTTCCGCCAGCTCGGCCTGCTCCTGGACATCCCCGCCCGGCCCGCCGTCGAGGCCGGTGCCTGAACCTCGCCGATGTCCCGCCGCTCTCGCACGGACCTCTCCGAAACCGCCTTGTTTGTCCTGCTGGCCCATGTCTACCGTGCAGTGATGCTCTCCAGAATGCTGACGGTGACCTTCGATGCACACGACCCGGCCCGCCTGGCGCAGTTCTGGGCCGGCCTGCTCGGCCGGGAGGTCGTCGAGGACGCCGGTGGTGCGCTCCTGCCTGGTGAGGACACCCAGCTCAGCCTCCGGTTCGTCCGGAGCGGCGCGGAGGAGGTGGGGCCGAGCCGCCGCCTGCACCTTCACCTGACCAGCGCCAGCCACGCCGACCAGCAGCACACGGTGGCGACGGCGCTGGGGCTCGGCGCCGGCCACCTCGACGTCGGGCAGCGCCCCGAGGAGGGGCACATCGTCCTGGCCGACCCCGAAGGCAACGAGTTCTGCGTGATCGAGCCGGACAATGCCTTCCTCGCCGGGTGTGGCCTGCTCGGGGAGGTCGCCTGCGACGGCACCCGGGAGGTCGGCCTCTTCTGGAGCGAGGCACTGGGCTGGCCGCTGGTGTGGGACCAGGACCAGGAGACCGCGATCCAGTCACCGCACGGCGGCACGAAGGTCGCGTGGGGAGGCCCACCCTTGGCCCCGAAAGGGGTGCGGAACCGGCAGCGTTTCGACCTCGCCCCGGCCGGTGGCGACCAGCAGGCGGAGGTCGACCGGCTGGTCTCCCTCGGGGCCACTCGGCTCGAGGTCGGTGAGGACGGCGCCGTCGTGCTGGCCGATCCCGACGGCAACGAGTTCTGCGTGAGAGGGAACTGACCACAGCGCGGCCGGTTGCCAGTGGGTCAGGGCGGCCAGCCGCCGGACCGCCTCCCTCTCGCGACGGGACCTGGGTGACAGATCGGTGTCAGGACCTGCGTGACGTCGACGGGCTACTGGCGTACCCGGCCCGGCGAGGCGCCACCGAGCACGGAGTTCAGCTGGTCGGCCCAGTCATCATCGGCGAGCCCCGCCGCAACCAGAACATCGCGCCAATCCTGCTGCGCCAGGGCCACAGCATCAAGGAACCGCCGGCTGTCTCCATCGGACAGGAAGACCACCGCAGCTTGGATGCGCTCGGCGCTTTCGGCGGTGCCACCGGGGGCCAACGGCACGAGGTCGGTCAGGAGGTCCAGGACAGTTTCCACCTCGGACGGTCCGAAGCGTGCCCGCACCCATGCCTGCAATCGATCGCTCACCATGCAGCCGAGTATGCCAACCGACAGGTACCCATCGCTGGCAGTAGATCATCTAGCCGATCATCGACATCAGCAGCCCGTGGGTCTCGGCGTCGCCGGCCACCACAAGCCCGCGGCCGGCGCGCCCGATCGGGGCGCCGTCAATTCCGGTGACGACGCAGCCGGCGGCCCGGCACAACGCGATGCCGGCGGCGAAATGCACGTTCTCGGCCAGGTCACCGCCATCGGTGACGTACGCGGCGCGCTTGCCGGCCGCGACCCAGGCCAAGGCCAGCGTGGTGGACACGACCCGCGGCCGGAACCGTTCGACGAACCCAGGGTGGGCCAGCAGGTCCACGGCCCGGAATCCGGGCGCGCTCGGAAACGGCGGATCCAGGTTGACGTCCACCAGCTGGGTGGCGGGCGTGGGCATCAGCTGCGCATCGACACCGTCATGCCGCACCCAGGCGTTCGCACCGTCAGTGAAGAAGACCTCGCCACTGAACGGGTCGGCCACCGCCGCTGCCCCATCGCGCAGCGCCACGTTGACGGCCACCAGCATGTTGCCGACGGCGTAGTTCAGCGTGCCGCACAGGGGATCCACCAACCACTGGCGCACGACGTCGGCCGCGCCCCGCTGCCCGCCTTCCTCGCCGAGCACCGCGTCATCGGGCCGAGCTGCCCGGATGACGTCGAGAATCGCCTGCTCAGCCTCCACATCGGCGGCGGTGGCGAAATCCCCGGCGCCTTTGTCGATGCGGGTGAGCCGCTGGCCGTACATGTTGCGCACCACGTCCGCGCCGGCACGTGCCGCAGCTACCGCAATCCCGGCATCGTCAAGACTCGGGTACGAGTTGATCATGCAGTGCACCATATCGGGGCGAACCCAAACCGCCACCGACGCCTGCTCAAAGGGCCTCGCGGCCTGCCATCGTTGCTGGCTGGTCGACGACGTTCGACGGTGTCTGGTGTTCCATCTGTGCCCCGAGCGCCTGCCGGGCGGCCTCGCCCATGGGGTCGTCGCGGGTGGGCAGCCGCTGGATGGTCGGCAGCACCTTCTCCTGGAAGACGCCGTGCAGCCGGCGCAGTTCCCACGCCGGATGCTCGGCGTCGTCGACCCGCACGTCCCAGAGCGGGTACGGCTGATCGCCGATCACCGTCACGGTCGCCGACCGTGCGCCGTGCCGGTCACCGCCGGTCTCCTCGCCGGCCCCGATGGCCAGCACGAGCTGCTCCGCCAGGTCGAGTTCCCGGCTGTCCTCGAACACCCGGACGATCTCCGCGAGGGTCTCCGGGCCCACCAGGCGGTTGCCCTGCACCGCGTACCCCGGCCCGGTGCGATGCCCCGCCCAGTCACCTGTACGGGAGCCGGTGAAGGCGTGCGAGCGACCCTGGCGGTCGACCATGCCGACCTGCCGCACCTCCCGACCCGGGTCACGGGCCAGCAGCTCGGTCAGGACGTCCTCCGGCGAGCGGCCCTTGCGGTGGCGACCCAGGCCACCCCCAACCCGTTCCTGGCCTACGACGGCCTGCCGCTGCTCGGGCACCGCCCGAGTGGACGTGTGCGACGAGCTTGCCGACCGCGGGTCTGGCCGTCAGGGCTCCCACCCCGAGCTGGCCGGTACGTGGACACCGTGCGGCGATCGAGAAGGTCACGATCGGCACGTACCCGGACGAACGCCCGGCATGCCAGAGCCCGCGTCGGTTGCTGTCACCCTTGCTGTCGCCAGGACCTGCGCATCACGAGTCGCCCGATGGCAGGAGTTTCGGGCGGGGCAGCGCAGGAAGACGCCTGAGGGGGCCTGTCACCACCCTCCCAGCGGGGCCGGCGCAGAAGTTTCACGGGTCAGGAAGACGGGGATGCGGCGGCTTCCAAGACTCGGCTCGGCGCCGCAGGCACCAACAGAGCAAGGAGAAACACCCGATGCGTGGAGTAGTCATGCACGCCGCCGGCGACGTCCGCGTCGAGGAGCGTGAAGACCCGAAGATCATCGAGCCCACCGACGCCATCATCCGCGTGACCGCGAGCTGTATCTGCGGTTCGGATCTGTGGCCGTACCGGGGCATCGAGCCCGTCAAGGATCAGATCATGGGTCACGAGTACGTGGGCGTCGTCGAGGAGATCGGCCCCGAGGTGAAGAACGTCAAGGTCGGCGACTTCGTCGTCGGCTCGTTCGTCATCTCCGACAACACGTGCGAGATCTGCCAGTCCGGCTACCAGTCCCGCTGCGTGCACGGCGAATTCGTGTCGGCGACGGTTGGGACCCAGTCCGAGAAGGCCCGTATTCCCCTGGCGGATGGCACCCTGGTTGCCACGCCGGGCCAGCCGGACCCGGGGCTGATCCCGTCGCTGCTGGCCGCGTCCGACGTGCTCGGCACCGGCTGGTTCGCTGCCGTCGCCGCCGAGGCCGGCCCTGGCAAGACGGTCGCGGTCGTCGGTGACGGCGCTGTTGGCCTGATGGGCGTCCTCGCCGCCAAGCAGCTGGGCGCAGGGCGGATCATCGCGATGTCCCGCAACCCTCAGCGACAGGAGCTGGCGCGGTTCTACGGCGCGACCGACATCGTGCAGGAGCGCGGCGACGAGGGCGTGGCGAAGATCAAAGAGCTCACGAAGGGACTGGGTGCGCACAGCGTGATCGAGGCGGTCGGCACCCAGGAGTCGATGATGCAGGCCATCCGGTCCACCCGGCCCGGCGGGCACGTCGGCTTCGTCGGCGTCGCCCACGATGTCGAGCTGCCCGGCCTGGAGCTGTTCTTCGCCGACATTCACCTGCACGGCGGCCCTGCCCCGGTGCGCCGGTTCCTGCCCGACCTGATCCAGCTGATCTGGGACCGCAAGATCGACCCCGGCAAGGTTTTCGATCTGACGCTGCCGCTGGAGGAGGCCGCGGAGGGCTACCAGGCGATGGACGAGCGGCGCGCCATCAAGGTGCTCCTCACCGCCTGACGCGACCCGCACGCACTCCCCGCCCGCCTCGCATCGTCACAGCGGGGCGGGCGGACGCGTTCTCACGAATCCGGCAGGAACCAGCCGCTTGAGGCGTCGGGGGTACTGACGGGCCCCCTCAAGCGACTACCAAGCGTGGCTACCGTAGAAGTCATGAGCACCAAGGACGAGGTCAGAGAATTTCTGGTCTCCCGTCGCGCGCACGTGACCCCCGAGCAAGCGGGCCTTCCCGACTACGGCGGAGAGCGACGCGTGCCGGGCTTGCGGCGCGAAGAGGTCGCCATGCTCGCCGGGGTCAGCCTCGACTACTACACCCGTCTCGAGCGTGGCAATATCCGTGGCGCTTCCGAAACGGGCCTGTCCATCGCCACCTACAGCGTCGATGAGGGCTCCGAGTCCGCCGACAAGTTCGCACTGCTCGCAAGCTGGGCAACCTCCTGGGGCGCTCATCTGTACTGAGCTTGTACTACTTGATCAAGCGAATCCCCGGCTACCGTCCTGCTGTGCGGAAGCGGATCAGGTTCGTCCTGGCGTTGACGTCCGCAGACAGGCGCCAAGTTGAGGCGGTGCGAGCGGATCACTCCTTCCCGCTGCGCGCGATGCTTGGGCACGCCGTTCTAGACGACGGGCTCACGGCCCTGTGCGGAGCCGACGTCAGTCCTGCCGTGCCGAGGACTGACTTCTGGGATGACCTCATGGATGAGCAGTGGGGGCCAATCCGGCTGTGCGGGCCATGCAGCTGGGCCGCCTCGTCGGGTTGACGATCGAGTTCGCCGCCCCTGCCTTGCAAAGATCAAGCGCCCGGTCGGCCGGCGCCGGTCAGGGTCGCTGACCTGCACGGCTTGTCGGTTGATGCCGACCTTTCCCGCCGTTCGTCGGCGGGCTTGGCTGTACGGATGGCTGTACGGCGCGTTAGATCGCGTTGTCGTCCTGCCACGTCACCCCCGACCACCTATCCAGGCTGGCGAGGAAGTGGGTCACGATCGGCACGACGTGGCGGACCTCGACGGTGTCACGGTCGGCGTACTGATCCACCTGGCCGTTGGCCAAGACGTACTCTCCGGACCGTTCCGGCGACGCCTCCGGGTCGATGGCGTGGAAGCCGGCGTCTCCGGACTCCGCCAGCCGCAGCACCATCGCACGGTTGCCACCGATGACGATGCCGAGGATGGGGCCCTGCTGGTGCTCTAGCCAGATCTCGCCATGGCTCGCGGAGATCGCCCTCCGGACGGCGGACAGCATCTGCTCATCTACTGGGCCCTCCAGCGTGGTCCGGTCCACGTGCAGCATCCACACACCCACACCCTCAGCCACGACACACGCTAGAACAGACGTTGATGTCAGGCTTCCTCCGGGCCGGCGCACCGTCAGTTTGTCCCCGATGACTCTGTCGCGACGCCCGTGCCGTGCGTGAAAATCGGCGGTGGTCGCCCGCCGACGTCGACCTTCCTTGGAACTTCGAGTCCGTCAGTTTGTCTGGCGCTGGGAGCGTGAGCTTAGGGGGCCTGCATTGTTGCTTCGAGCGCGCGAGTCCGGCTCTGTCCCTGCCCCGTACCGTTCCCGTGGGTGGCCACCTGTCGATGTGTGGCTGAAGGGTGGTGGCCGGTGGAGGAGATGACCGAGGAGCCGGTGGAGCTGGTTACGCGGGTGTGCGCGATCGATATTGGCAAGGCGGGTCTGGTGGCGTGTGTGCGGGTGCC